>CAYSLJ010000032.1:0-49814 GCA_964431735.1 uncultured Synergistia bacterium
GCCTGCCAGGCAGAAGCTTTTTATGGGTACCCTTTTACCTGTTACGGTACTTAGTGAAGTATATATTTTACTATTACAAATCCTCCTATGAGAAGTATTGTAAAAATTATGGCCAGTAAATTAAAATACCTGTCAATCCATCGAGTAATAGGAGCACCGAATATATAAATAATTGTTGCAACCAGGAAGAAGCGCAAACCTCTGCTTATTATAGAAGCAAGGACAAACATGAAGAAATTTATTTTTGAAATTCCAGCTGATATTGTAAATATCTTATAAGGTATGGGAGTAAAACCTGCCGAAAAAACTGCAAGAAAAGCATTATTCTTGTACATATCGCATACTTTATGAAAAGCTGTTTCCGTAAATCCAGGTATATAGTGAAAAAATAAATTTGCAAAACCTGTATATTCTCCACCACCTGTATACCAGAGTCTGAGCCCTATAAGATAGCCGAAGGTTCCGCCCAGAACAGAACCGATAGTAGCAATAAGAGCATATTTAAAAGCTTTTTTCTGTTTTGAGACTGCAAGGGCAATTAATAATACATCGGGAGGAACAGGGAAAAAAGAACTTTCGGCAAAGGCAAGTATAAATAATGCAGTAGCACCCCATGGGGTTTCCGCCCATGAAAGAACCCAGTCATATATTTTTCTTAAAAAATTTCTCTTCTCTATATTTTTTTCTTTATTTTCCTTTTTTTCTTCCATAAAAATATTCCTTACTTTCTATATTTTCTATATTTTTTTAATAATTTTTCAACTTGTAAGTTTATATTTTATCTTTCCTGCGTTAAAAGTCAAGATAAAATATAAAGTATTTCTATCTAAAGAGGGTAAGTATTGATTGAAAATTTAAATAAAACCTCTACGAGGTAACTAATTTTTGTGTTTCCCATTTTTTTAGCTTAAAAGACACCTGATTTATATGAGAATCGTAACGGTTAACGCGTGACGGGAGGAACAGATTCTCATACTTCCTTGTGACCGAAACGGTCATGGCCGTTTTCAGAAAAAATAACTATGGCAGTAATAATCTAAAGCCTCTTTCTCAGGGAGCGTAAATATACCTGTTATAAAAAAATGAACTTTTATAAAAATTTGACATTTTATTTTTTATATAATATAATATCAATATGCAATATCGAAAATCAATATCGAAAATCAATAAAGGGGAGTAATCATATGAATGAAGAGAAAAAAATAATGAGTTTAAACAGAAATGTCTTCTTCACAGGTCTTGTCAGTTTTTTTATGGACTTCAGTTCTGAAATGATCTATCCTCTCGTTCCCATCTTTTTAAGTTCTGTACTGGGAGTAAACAAATCTTTAATAGGTCTTATAGAAGGGATTGCGGAAAGCACTGCAAGTTTTCTGAAGGTATTTTCCGGTTATCTTTCAGACAGATTGAATAAGAGGAAACTTTTTCTTATTACAGGTTACGGTATTTCTACACTATCGAGGCCCATAATTGCCATATCCGGCTCATGGTGGCATGTTCTGACCTTCCGCTTTACAGACAGAACCGGTAAAGGTATAAGGGGAGCTCCGAGAGATGCCATTATAGCTGCCTCTACTTCTCCTTCGGAAATGGGCAGAGCTTTCGGTTTTCACAGGGCCATGGATACGGCAGGTGCAGTAATGGGGCCTGCAGTGGCCTATATTATACTCTTATTATTTACAGGAAATTATCGTCTTGTTTTCTGGCTTTCCATGATACCGGGCATTATTGCAGTGAGTATAATTATTTTCTTCATAAAAGAAAAAACATCTGTTATAGAAAATAAACCTGTACCGGTGAAACTTTCATTTAAAAATTTCGACTGGCGTTTCAAAGCTTTTATAGTTATTGTAACAATTTTTTCACTCGGCAATTCGAGCGATGTTTTTTTGATACTGAAAGCCACCCATACAGGTGTAAAAGAACATTTAGTGCCAATTCTTTATCTTATGTTCAATCTCGTCTATGCCCTTACCTCTGTCCCTGCAGGTATTATCTCTGACAGAACAGGGAAAAAGAGGATTATTGCCTTCAGCTTTATTCTTTTCGGATTTATCTATCTTGGTTTTGCCCTTGCTACAAAAATATGGCACATATGGATACTTTTTATTTTCTACGGCATATTTATGGGACTTACAGAAGGTATTCAGAAGGCCTATCTTGCCGGTATCATGCCTGAAGGCATGGCAGGGACAGGGTATGGAATATATAACACTTTTACAGGAATTGCCATATTACCTGCAAGTATTATAGGAGGATATCTGTGGGATAAATATAATCCTTCTGTAACATTTTATTATGGTATGATTACAGCTTTTATTTCTGCCATATTATTTTTGATAATTTTTACAAGAGTAAAAGAAAATACAGAGAAAAAAATATAGAAAGGAGATTATAGTTAGCTTCATAATTTATTGGACATTATCTGAACTAACTGTATATAAAATGTTTAAAGATTTTTTTCTTGGTTTTATAAAGATACATATTCTTTATCATGCAGGGAAAGAACCTGTTTACGGCACAGGTATTATGGAAGAACTGGGCCGTCACGGGTATAAAATCGGGCCCGGCACTCTTTATCCCATACTTCATAAACTGGAAAAAGAAGAATATTTAAAAAGATCTGATAGAGTAGTAAAGGGGAAGGTAAGAAAATATTATTCTATAACTCCGAAAGGAGAAGAAGCTCTCAGGGAGATTAAAGAGAAAATACTTGAACTTGTAAATGAAGTTGTTTATGAGCTGTAATAAAATCTGATTGCGAAGTTTATACTGAAATTGTATAATAAAGATGAGGTGTTTTTTATGGATTATAAAAAAATACTGGAAGAATTACAGGGCGGACAGATAGATCTGAAACGTCTTATATCTATTATGTCTGCAAATTATATAGCTCTCTGCCAGTCCACAGAAGAATTAAAGAAAACGAATGAACAGAATAAAAAGGAACATGAAGAGTTTTGCAGAACAAATGAAGATTTTCGCAGAACAAATGAAGAGTTTCGTAGAGCTTTCCTGGAACTTCAGATACAGCAAAAAGTTATAATAGAAGAGAATAATTATATATTAAAAGAATTAAAAGGGCTTAAAGACTGGAAAGAGACTATTAAAACTTAGTACCGAGGCAGGTAAAAGCGTATCCAAAAAACTATAAAGAGTGAATAGTGAGTATAAAAACCACTCACTACTCACTAACGGTTATGACCGTTTCGGTCACAACGAAGTATGAGAATTTGTTCCTCCCGTCACGCGTTACGCGTTACGCGTTCTGCGTTACGATTTTCATATAAAATAATTCATAAATGGTTACGAATTTACCTGTTAATCAAACCCCCATAATTTATTTGTTTTCTTTCAAGTCAGTATTTTCTTCAGAATTTTCTTCTGCAGAACCTCTGCAGTTTTTTGCCGGCCCTCAGCATCCGCCAGGTTTGATTATAGCTTCCCATATGGACGCAAGTATACTTTTTTTCTCTTCTTTCATATTCTAAACCCTCCTTGTTTTCAGTCATGTAATTCTATGATAAATTCGCTGTAATTATGAACTTTAAAGTTTATTTGTCCGTCATCTTTCATATCGTCTATGACATTTATATTATCGTGACGCTTAACGCGTAACGCGTGACGGGAGCAAAACCGTCATGTCTGCACATGGTACATAATTTTTTGTTATACTATTTTACCTGTTCCGGTATTTAATCTAAAAGTTCAAGAACTTTTTTCTCTATATCATCTCTGACTTTCCTGAAAAAATCCATATCATGTCCTTTCGGATCATCTATTTCCCATTCGATTTTATTTCCCGAATAAATCACGGGACAGACTTCTTCGACAGAACAGCATCCCATAGTTATAACCATATCATAAGATGAAAAATCTTCCGGTAAACCTTTGGATGTCTGTTTTGAAATATCTATACCTTTTTCCTTCATTACTTCTATTCCCTGAGAATTTACTGTTCCCGATGGAGTAGATCCACCACTTTCTGACGTGACTTTACCTTTTCCATAATGATTTAATAACCCTTCAGCCATCTGACTGCGGCATGAATTTTCATTACACACAAAGAGTATTTTTTTCATAATTATCACCTCCTGCTGACCTGAGCATAAGCATATAATAAACGTCTTTCTCCCGTCACGCGTCACGCGTTACGCGTCACGATAATAGATATTATCAATATCTTTCTGAGCTTTTGCCTTCATCTTTTCAAAATATTCCTGGCCTTCCATAAGAAGTTCCCTGTCTTCTTCAAAATTATTTAGTTTAATCTCTATAAGCCATCCTTCTCCATAGGGATCTTCATTTAAAAACCAGGGGTTTTCTTCAAGTTTTTTATTTACTCCCGTTACAATTCCCGACACAGGAGAAACTGCAGAAAGAAGGGTTTTAGAGGATTCAAAACTACAGATATCGTCAAACTGGCTTACCTCTGTCCCGACTTCAGGCAATTCCACATACATAATATCTCCCACATTTGTCTGAACATAATCGGTTATTCCTATTTTTGCCTTATCACCTTTTACTTTTGCCCAGAAGTCATTTTCATTAAATACATAACCTGTTTTCGGCACTTTTAATATAAATTTGTCTACCATTACTTCATAATACTCAGATACTATTTCTTCCTTATTTACTATAGTTTCTTTCTTAACCTGTTTTATTTCAATTTCTTTTTCTATTTTTTCTATTATCTTTCCCACAAGTTTTAAACTTTCTGAAGCAGGTATAAGTGAATTTTCCGGTTTTATCTCTGTTTCTTTTATCATGTCAGGAACAATAAGTTTTATTTTAATCTTTCCATGTTTGTCTCCTGCAAGTTTTGTTGCACATCTGGTAAAGCATCCATCAATAACAATCAACTCTTTATTTTTAATAGTTTCACTGTATTTACTGTCATCTCTCGATAGAAGTACCGGACATATTATTTCCATTTCGTGGTATTTTTCCTGTAATTTCAAAGCAACCTCTCTTGTTATCTGGCCAATTCCTTTGTCCAGACCATTACAGGGAAGGATTGAATACATATTTCTATCCATTTTATTTTCACCTCTAAAGAAAATTATTTACTGAGAAAAGCATTTATAAACATAAATATAGCAGCTCCCAGAGTAGTATAAGCAAAGATTTTTTTTAAATTTTCAGGTTTGACTTTGAACAAAATTCTTGCTCCTATAATTGCTCCTGCAGCAGCGACTACAGCAAGAGGTATTACAAAATTTAAATTAAATCCTTGCTGTGCAGTATGCCCCAGGAAACCTGTCAGAGCAGTGAGACCAATCATTGTAGAAGACGTCCCGACTGCTATTTTCATAGGAACACCACAGGCAAGAACCATGAGCGGCACTTTAAAGGAACCTCCTGAAAGGCCTACCATGCCTACTACAAAGCCTGTTATTGCTGTTACTGGTATAGCAATCCACAGGTTTACTTTATAGGTATATTCTCCATAGCTTCTACTCCAGAATCCGAAATGTTTTTCAGTATTTATGCTTCTTTCTTTCTCAGGGTATAACATAAGAAAAGAAGCCAATACAAGAAGGCAGCTCAAAATGAGTTTTAATGTCATACCGCTGAAAAAATAAGCATAGTATCCTCCGAAAAAGGCCATTATAATTGTAGGAGGTTCAAGTATTAAAGCCAGCTTCCAGTCAATTACTTTACGTTTCTGAAAAACTATTGAAGAAGCCAGTGATGTAACTATTAAAATAAATTGCCCTGTACTTGCTGCCTGATGCATTGCAATTCCTGATGCTACAAGGATTAACACATAAAAATTTCCTCCCCCTCTGCCGGACATAGTCATAATAAGTGTTATTATAAATATTAATATACATGCTACAGGTAAAGTCATTATATTATGTTGTTTCCTCTTTTCTTATTTCCTTTATGAGTTTTGTTATTTCTTTCTTATCAGGAAAAGACAGAGCGTCAGGTTCGCAGCATTTGCCGCAGGCCCTGCAGAATACGACACAGTTATAAGGATTCTTGACTATCAGCTTTATTTCGCCTTCCTGACGTTCAAATACCCTGTGAGGACAGAATTTATCACATTCCATACAGTAATCGCATTTTTTATAATCTATTGTGGGATACCAGGGGATTTTTTCTCTGGTAACACCCATAAATGTATTTTCACTCATTCTTTCCACCTTCAATTTCTTCAAGCTTTTTCTCTACCATTTCAAAAGCCTGGTTTGTATCCATATCTCTTACATCAAGTGGTATGAGATCTTTTTTTACATCCAGTCCAATATTACTGAAGGCATCTCTGAAAAGTTTATACTGCATGTTGGGAGCACAGCCTCCTACCATATATGTTCTTCCGGGCTTTAAAAAATCATCCCAGAATCTGTCTCCGTCTTCTTCGCAGAGTTGAGGATGTATAAAGGCATATTCTACAGGCAGTTCTACCCTTACTCTGTTTATAAAATCCCACATATCCATTTTTTCGAAACCGGGACATTTACCTGTACAGACACACATAATAAAACCAATATCTTTTTTATCTTCTGACATAGTGATTACACCTGCTTTCTTAATAGGTTTAAAGTTGAGAGATCATGGTTTAGGGTTTATAAAACTCTCAACTCTCAACCCTCAACTCCTCATAACCTTTCATTTTTCCATTGATACAAAAATACTCATAATATTCTTTTAATACTTTAAATACAGCAGACTCTTTATCGGAAGGTATATAGTTATATATTTTAATTTCTTTCATAAAATTTTCATCCACTTCATCTACTTTTTTTCCCTGTTTTTTAAACTTCAAAAATATCTTCGGCAGAAGCAGAAAATCCATTTTTTCTCCTTCAATATCGATAGTAAAAGGTTGTGGAGAAGAGAAACAACTGCATGAAGGATTTTCATCTTCAATATTTTCAGCGTCAGGGGCATTTCCAATTATTTTATCTACTTTTAAAACAATTTCTTCTGCTACAATATCCACTATTTCCTGAAGATTATCTTCTGTAATAGTTCTGTCTTTTAAAAGTTCCGGCACAGAAATACAATCTTTAACTTTTCCGCTGTGCATTTCAGTTCCTCTTTTAGCACAGAGTTTTTCGCAGCCGTCTATTGTTATGGTGGGGTTTAATTTTGCAAAGGTTCTTTCTCCTTCTCCTCCGGCAAGGAAAAGAGGGAAACACAGTGTTACACATTTTCCCTTTCTGAGTGTATCCATAACCTTTCTTACGGCAAGCCTTGTCACAGTGCCTCCTGAAAATTCTTCTCCGCTGCAGGAAACCAGTCCTACTTTAACTGTTTCCAATGAAATCAACCCCTTTCCTCAAGTTCTTTTACAATACTCGATATATCGGAAGCTATAATAGAAGCCATTTTCTTCCCGTCTTCTCCCGGTTCTGTAACAGTTCCCGGTTTTAATTCTCTATGTTTTCTCATATAATCCATTACCATAAGACTTTTTTCTACAGAGCCACCGCTTTTTTCCACATTTTTCAATGCACAGGCCTTCGGGCAGCCGTCAACTGTTATAGAAGGATTTTTTTTAACTTTTTTAACTGTTTCCTCATCTCCTACGGTAAGAAGGGCAAGACATGGACCTTCTGTAATATCTTTTAATTTATGTACCACTTCTCTTACGGAATCTCTTGCAATAGTTCCTGCAACCTTTCCTATACCGCTGCATGGGAAAATCATTACTTTTTTATTCATATTATTAGCAGATCCAGCCTCTCACCTCCTCGTTACGGGGAACACGGCCGGCACATACTACTGTTCCGTCAATAACTAGTCCCGGAAGAGTCATAATGCCGTAAGACATAATCTTTTGCATTTCCTGAACTTTCACTAATTCTACATCAAGTTTCTTCTCTTCAATTACCTGTTTTACAAGTTCATAGGTTTTGGTACAGTTCGGGCAGCCAGGCCCTAAGACTTCTACTTTCATTTTTTTCTTTCCTTTCTTATGTGTAATGCGTAATGCGTGTTTTTACTGGGTACCGGGCGAACACATGGGTTCGCTTTTCATTATTCACTACTCACCTCTCACTAAATAGATTGCCAGAATATATAAAATCCTCCGAGAACAAAAATAACACCGCTTACTTTTTTCATAACTGTAGAAAAACTTCCTATTCCTCTGGCTTTTGCCAGTTTATCTACAAATCCCACACTTATTCCTGCTATAAAAACGAGAGTCCAGTGACCTATAGCATAAAAAAGTAAAAGAGTTGCTCCGTAAAGAGCATTCCCTTTTACCGATGCAAGGGCAAGTATACCTATAAGAGCAGGGGTGGCACATGGAGCAGAAGCAAGGCCGAAAAGAAGGCCCAGTATAAAACCTCCAATAATTCCTTTTTGTTTCGGCTGAATCTTCTGTATCGGCGCAGGCATCGGTATATTTAAGATACCAAGCAACTGTAACCCTGCCGCAACTGCCACAAGGGCTATGGCTATATAACCCCATTTGCCGAAGAGCTTCATAAAACCTCCAACAAAACCTACAGTAGCACCGAGAAGGGTAAAACTTATTGTCAGTCCTATAACAAAAACTATAGAGTAAGATATTGCTTTTTTTGTGTCTCCTTCTGCATATCCTCCTATAAAGCCTATAACAAGAGGTATTATTGCAAGCACACAGGGGCTCGCACAAGAAAATAATCCTCCAAGAAAAACTGCTGCATATGCAAGGGCTGGATTGGCATCAATCAGACCTGCCAGTTGATTGGCAATCTGTTCCATTATTTTATGAATCCTTTTTCTTTAAAAATTTTCTTTATATCTTCTTCCGCCAGAAAACCTTCATGTCGGTAAACTTCTTTTCCCTCTGAGTCATAAAAAATCTGGGTAGGAATAACTTTTATAGATGCTTTCATAACTTGTTCTCTGTTTTCCTTTATCTTTACATCTATAAAATCCACTCTTATTTGCCCTTCATATTGTTTCTGCAAAGATTCCAGCACGGGAACCATTTTTTTACAGGCTCCTCAGCCATGAGAACCATAATCAACCATAGCAGGAAATAGTTCGTCCTTACCGGCAGATGTGCCTGTGCCGGGAGGTTTGTTTTTTATAAGGTACATTGCTATAAATACTGCCACGACAATTAATATTACTGCTATTTTGAATACCATATTTCTGTTCATAATTTATCTCCTGTTATTTATCAAATTCAACTATACAGGCAGGTAAAACGGTATCTTTACTGATATCATTCCATAATGGCTTATCTTTCATACCGGGCCTGTAAAAACACATAGCATCTTCTGCGCCTTTATAATTATTCGGCTCTCCCTGTGCCCAGCTACTGTATTTAATTTTTTCTCCTTTAATCCATTTCCATATCCCTTCTTTTTTATATCCTCCTATCCAGGGACCGCATCCGTTACCGGAGCCATCTATTACCCATAATTCTTTATTTTTACATATTAATTTATAAATAAAATTATTTTCATCTTTTGATGTTATTGTTGCAAGATATCCTCCTGAAGCTTCGGCGGCTTTTTTTGCATCTTCCCATGTGAAACCCCAGGGAAGAGTTAAAACCTGATAGGAGTGACCATTTCCTCCGTCACTTTTTGACCATATGGAAGGGCTCACGGCCCCGCTGCAACCGCCGGGTCCTCAGCCTCCTGCAGTTACAGGACAGGTCAACAATGATATGATGGACAGGCAGAACATACATATGAGTAACAAACTTTTTTTATACATTAACATCTCTCCTTTTTTATAATTCATGACGCGTAATGAGTGATGATATTATTTACTTACACTGATTTTCCCCTCGCTTATTCCTTCTTTATCACATTCCCGCCATACACGGATAGACCCCCGAACATCAGTCAGTTTTATGTCAAGAACTATCTCGAACACTCTTTTACTGACCTGTTTCCATTCCCCTTTTTTTATTAATTTTACTCCTGTGTAATCGAAATTTACATCTTTCAGCTTTTCCGGGCAGTTTTTATGGGCCAGTTCCAGAGTTATCTTTACGGAAGCTATGTTATTACTGTTTACTTTTACTGTTGATGGTTCGAACGTAATGTCACATGCAAAAAGTTTCTCCCCGTTAAAAACAAGTAACATTAATAACAGGAGTGGCAACAAAATTTTTGTTTTTTTCATAATGAAAATTCCTTTCAATATTGATTTTTTATTTATTACAACATTTCTCGACAAACCATGTATTCTTCAATTTGAATGCCACATTTACGAGACTGATTAAAACAGGTACTTCAACAAGAGGTCCTATGACTGCGGCAAAAGCCTGGTCTGAGCCTATTCCGAATACTGCTACTGCAACAGCAATGGCAAGTTCAAAATTATTACTTGCCGCAGTAAATGAAAGGCTTGTACTCTGTTCATAATTTGCTCCCATTTTATAAGAAGTAAAATAAGAAACAAAAAACATGATGACAAAATAAATTACAAGAGGTATGGCTATAAGAATTACATTAAAAGGATTTTTTACTATATAATCACCCTTTATCGAAAACATAACAACTATTGTAAATAAAAGAGCTACAAGGGTTACATGGCTTATCTTCGGCATGAATTTTTCCTGATACCAGATTTTATCTTTTATATTAATAAGACTGTATCTCGTAATCAAACCTGCTATAAATGGAATACCAAGATATATAAATACACTCACGGCAATCTGGCCTATTGTAATGGAAACTGCCGTTCCCTGTGTGAGTCCGAGTGATTTCGGTAGAAGTGTTATAAAAATATAGGCATAGACGGAAAAGAATAATATCTGGAATATAGAGTTGAATGCCACAAGTCCTGCACAGTATTCCGTATCCCCTCCGGCAAGCTCATTCCATACTATAACCATGGCAATACATCTGGCAAGGCCAATCATTATAAGACCTTCCATAAATCCCTGATGGCCTTGAAGGAAAATTATGGCAAGAATGAACATAAGAACAGGTCCTATTACCCAGTTCTGTATAAGAGAAATAGCCAGAATTTTTATATTTTTAAATACGTGAGGCAATTCTTCATATTTTACCTTCGCAAGGGGAGGATACATCATCAGTATAAGACCTATGGCAATAGGTATTGAAGTTGTTCCTATCTGAAACCTGTTTATAAGATCCTTCAACTGGGGAGCGAAATATCCGAGAGCCACTCCTGCTATCATGGCAAGAAATATCCAGATTGTTAAAAACCTGTCCGGGAATGATAGTTTTTTTATAGCTGATTCAGACATATAAAATCTCCCCCTGTAATTTAAATTTTCATATAAATATATATTAATATGAGCGAAAAAAAATAATATAAAATCTATTTACATTTACATTCGATTACTCTCATGTTTTCTGAAAGTTCGGCCAGGTTCTCACATTCCGATTTAAATTCTTCCAGTTCCTCAAGATTGGAAGAAATAAAATTATTAAAAGAACTTAAAAAATCATCCAGAACTTTTTTATTCAGAGAATAATAGGCCCATTTACCCTCATTTCTTTCCTTTACAAGCTCTACTTCTTTAAGTCTTTTAAGTTGCTGTGATACAGTAGGCTGTTTTAATCCCGTAACTTCTTCAATCTCACAGACGCATAATTCTTTACATGTAAGGAGTTTGAAAAGTTTCAGTCTTGCTGGATCACCCAGTATTTTTAATATATTCACATAATTATGTATTTTCATAATATCTCCATAAATTCTCATATTATTATATGATTATATGACGAAATAAAATTCCTGTCAAGAGAAATTTAACAGGAAAGAAAAAAAAAGAAGCAGAATATGAAAGTTATCATCAATCTGTATCTATCATGCCGCCTCTGCATTTTTATTTATCTTGAGAAGAATCTCTATTATTTCTTCAGCATCTTCTTCTTCAAAAACCCCGTTTATGCCGGAACTGTGTATATCCATAATATCAGAAATTATGAAGGTGTTTGAAAAATATTCCTGGCTTATGCCAGATACTTCCAGCAGAAAATGCTAAAAGTTTTAACAAAAATTTTCCAAACACCTTCTAAAATTATTCTTTCCCGAAGAATTTCCATGTAATAGCAGCAAGAATGCCCCCTATAACAGGTGCAACGATAAATACCCATACCTGAGAAAGAGCTTCTCCTCCGACAAGAATTGCCGGGCCGAGACTTCTTGCAGGATTAACGGATGTTCCCGTAATGGGAATACCTACAATATGTATGAGTACCAGGGCAAGTCCTATGGCAATTCCTGCAAAACCTGCCGGCGCATCCTTTGAAGTAGAGCCGAATATAACATAAAGGAATAGAAAAGTCAGTATGATTTCAGCAACAAAACCGGCCATGAGTGAGTATCCTCCGGGAGAATGAGAACTAAATCCATTCTGACCAAGGCCGTTTACCGCTACAGAATAGCCTTCCTTACCTGATGCAACCAGCAATAAAAGAGCAGCACCTGTTATAGCTCCTATACATTGAACTATAATATAGACTACTGCATCTTTAGCTTTTATCTTGCCTGCTACAAGCATTGATATGGTTATAGCAGGATTAATATGGCACCCTGATATACCTCCGATTGCATAAACCATTGCAAGAACTGTAAGGCCGAAGGCAAAGGATATACCCAGAAATCCTACATCTTTACCTGCAATCACTGCACTGCCGCAGCCTATGAAAACCAGAGCGAGGGTACCTATTAATTCTGATGCATATTTTTTCATATCTTCCAATTTTATCACCTCCTTTAATTCTGAATTATTGCAAAATGTATGCCTTATTTCAATTATATATAACATATAAACAGTTAAGCAAATTTTATTCTTTATCCTTATATCTGAAACTCTTTTACCGCCGGGTTTTGAATAATCTACTGTCATGGTGAGACCTGATACCTGAAGATTATCCTGTGTTGTTGCACTTATTTCAAGAAGGTCTTTTATATCTTTCCCGGTCAGTTCCATAGTAACAAGGTATGTGTTAAAAGGTAACACATCACGAATAGACTTCGCTGTTATATTACCTTTCCTTATACCTTTTCTTATGCTACCGGAATTTTCAACTGCAATATCACTGCCTGTAGATTTTCTTATGGCATCTGTAAGGACATTACCCATAACGGACTCTACAATTTTATTTCTATCAAGGTCTACTTCAGTTCTTCCTATCACAGTGGATAAACTATTTCCTGTTTGTTCTATAACAGGTTTTATTATTTCCTCTATCTCACTATCAGGTGTTAACTGATTATTATTAACTGTAATGAGAGAATTTTCGAAGGATAGAATTTTTTTACTTGACGAATCTATATTTATATGTAAATTACCGACTTTTACACTGTTTGAACCTGCCTGAACTATAATTGTATTATTAATTTTTACTGCTTTCCCGATAGATGTATGACTGTGTCCTCCTACTATTATGTCAATTCCTCCGGTTTCGGTGGCAAGTGTTACATCATCTTTTAATCCTTCATGAGACAGGACTATTATTAATTCAGCTCCATTTTTTTTCATTTCAGGTAAATATTTTTCAACAGTTTTTCTGGAATTTTTAAAATTTATCCCTTTAATATTTTCAGGATTTACTTTTTCAGAAGTGTCCTGGCTTATTAAACCGAGTATACCCACTTTAATCCCGTTTATTTCTTTTATAATATACGGAGTTAAACCTCCCATAAGAGTGCCATCATTTTTTGTTATATTTGCTCCCATTACGGGGAAATCAGCTCTGTCAATCATTTCTTTAAGAGGGTACTGCCCCCAGTCAAATTCATGATTGCCAATTTCTGCGCCGTCATAACCCAGATTATTCATTACATCTATAATAGTTTTCCCTCCTGTTAGTTCGGATTCACAGGAACCCAGAGCCCAATCGCCTGCATCCAGAAGAAGGTTTTTCCCTTCTGTTTCTTTTTTTAATTCTTTTATGACGGTACCCATATAAGCCATTCCACCTGTATAGGCATTAAGTTCTTTATCGAATTGTTCAGGGACTATTGCGCCATGTATATCATTTGTATAAATTATGTTAAGAGATTTTATTTCTTTCTGGTTTTCAGTCTGAGAAATATTATTATTTTTCCAGGGATTAGCCTGTTTTTTTCTGTAAAAACCTACCGGTTTATAAATACCTTTATCTTCATTTCTGCATCTTTCAAAAGTATCTTCTTCTTTTGAGTAACCTGTATATTTATTACTTTTACTATTTATAAGTATTCTTCGATTTATTTTATCTATTTTTTTATTTATCTCCATAATTATCTCCTTTATCTCCTGGATTTTATTCTTTCTATAAGGTACTATTTAAATTTATAGTAAAAAGTTTTATATAATGTTATAAAAATTTCTGAACAAATTAAAGGTAATTCTCGCATCACCCTTATAAAATCTAGTTTTATTAGATGATAAAAACCCACCAAATTATCTGTTTTTTCCAAAGTCAAAGTAATAATGGAAGACTATCATCTGTTAACCTGATAATTATAATAAACTATCTTTTTTAGACCGGTTCATTATTAAATCAGCAGTTGCTGTGGCAACAGGGATTATACCGAAAGCTATATATAATATTTTTTGTCACTACATCTTTAGAACTACCAACTATTTAATTCTTCTGTAAATGCCCGTTTAGTTGTGTAGTCTTTTCCTCTCAGGTTTGCGAGATTATCCCTTCCGTCTGCAGTAAAAACTATTACTGCATTATTCAGATTTCCTGTTTCTATATATATACTCTTATCACCGGTAACCATGAGAGGATAACATGCCATAGGTGAAGTTGTGCAGGTGTTCGGATCAATGTCTTTACTTAACATAGTGCCGTAGAATTTAAAATCTTTATTCCCTGTCTGTAGACTGTTTGTCTGTATAAGTATATCATCTTTTGCATAGATTATTCCTCTGTAATTTATGTAGGTGCTTGATGAGCTGGCAGACTCTCTATATAACATTCTTACACTTTCTTCCGAAAGGGTTAACATTTTCATATCTTCACTCGAAGAGATGAAATCAATTGTTTTGTCTGATATAATTCCCCCTGTTCCCGACGGAGTTATACCGAGCCATAATTTATTTCCGTAAATCTTATGATTGTTAAAATCCAATCTGATCAGTGTGTTTTTCATGTTTTCAGGAAAGTATACTGCAGGTGCGATTTTAGTGCCTCCAGGAGCTGTTTCTGCCTGTCCTATAATGTCTGTTTCAAATAATCCGGTAACTGATGGTATATAAATATCATCTTCAAGAGTCATAGTTATTTTCCCTGAAGCCTCTTTTTTCATGGACATAGCCAGTTCATCTCTGAGAAATTGCTGAAAAGAAGAGTTTGGATCATAATTATATTCCAGAAAATTAATAACAGAACCGATACTATTATAATTCCCATAAGACCTGTGGATATTACTGTTTCTGCCAGGGTAAAGCCATTATGTTTTTTTATTGTTCTGAAAATCATATAAGTCTCCCTCTGCCTTTAAATTAAATTCTATCTGATAATATAAAGAAATATTGCTTACATAATAGAATATTTAAATTTATAGAAAAAAGTTTCATCAAATTTTTATTTTTTAAATTTTTTCTGTTGAAGGATAGGGAGATGAGCATTGAAGAAGCATGCAGAAGCTTAAGAATAATCAAGTTTTCTGGTCTTATAAATATTTCCTCTTGACCAGGAAAAGTATATACCTGCCGCACAGAGGCAGGAGAAGATAATAAAACATATTTTTATACTCTTCAGAAAAAGGGGATACATTTCAGGTTTTACTGTAGCTGTTCCTATGAAAATGGCAAAAACTACTGTTGCAACTGCCATACTTACCAGTTGGCCCAGTACTCTCATTGTTGCCACTGTTCCTGAAGCTATGCCGTAATATTCTTTATCTACAGAACCCATTATGGCATTCATATTGGGAGAGGAAAATAGTCCGAAGCCGATACCGAGTATTATTAAAATGAAGATAATAAATATTTTAGATGTGGCAGTGTCTATAAAAACTAACATAGACAATCCTGCTACTGTAAGGGTCATCCCTGCAGAAGCAAGAAGACCCGGCTCAAATCTATCAGAGAGTTTTCCGAAAACAGGTGAAAAAATGGCCTGCATTACAGGCTGTGTTATCATAATAAGTCCTGCCATATGAGGAGTCATGCCTTTTATATACTGGAGATAGAGACTTAAGAGAAAGGTAATCGCAAAGGTAGCTCCATAATTTATAAAAGCTGCCAGACTTGAAAAGGTAAAGATTCTGTTCTGTCTGAAAATTTTGACTTCGAAAACAGGATTTTTTACCGACATTTGATGTTTTATAAATAAGATAAGTCCTGATATGCCGGAAATTATTATATAGAAAGCCTCTTTTGCCGGTAACAGGGAAGACCCGTATACGAGTGCCGTAATGGAAATTCCATATATGACACTTCCTGTAATATCGAATGTTTCTCCCCGTGCATCGGCCCATTCCTGTTTGAAATATTTTATCGTAAGAAATATGGGAATTATCCAGAGAATTCCGTTAATGAGAAATATAGCCCTCCAGGAAAAATAACTTGTAATAAGTCCTCCCGCAAAAGGGCCGACTGAGCTGCCCGTATAAACTGCTGCTACATAAACGCCTATAGCATATCCCCTTTCTTTCGGCGGAAATATTGAAGTGAGAATTGCCATGCCTGTAGTTGACCCCAGAGCGCTTCCCGCGCCCTGAAGGATTCTCAGCATTATAAGCATATCGATGGAATTTGACGATGCTATAATAATTGATGCAATGGCAAATAAGATATTGCCGAGATTGAAAAGTTTTTTTCTTCCGTATATGTCGGAAAGTTTGCCGCATGGAAGTAAAAATACAGCTATGGCAAGGAGATATGCAGTGCCGACCCAGCTCAGAGTTACTGCGTCTGTGGAAAATTCCTTCTGAATTGCAGGAAGGGCTATGTTTACGGATGATGCCATAAAGGGCGATATGAATGACGGGATACACATAATAAACAGTATGAGATTTTTATTCATTCCCCTGTATATAAACCCCTTCCTGAGGAGATGTATGTTTTTTTATATTATATCATATTTCAGATAGAAATTAATTACTTCGTGACGCGTAACGCGTGACGCGTGACGGATTTAATCCCGTTTCTGTCTCTATGACGGGATTACTTTTTTGCGTAATACCAGTTCGCTATCAATTTTAATATTATAAATCTCCTGGCTTTGCCTGCCTGGTGCTCCTCCGAAAAAAATCTAAACTGGAACAGGCATATTTGTTAGAGCTTACATCATGCCACTTTGCATTATATTTTATTTAAATAGACTTGTGCCGCCGTGATATTTTTTTCTCCGGCTCACCAGTCAGTCAAAGCACTATAGTTGATAGCCAAATGGTATAACTCCTGATTATAGTTACTTTCATAACTTATTAGAAATTAAGTGATTCGTGACGCGTGACGCGTAACGCGTGACGCGAGGATTATTTGTAATTTGTTATGAACTACACTATAAAATGGTTTGCCGGCACGAAAAGATTCACCTGACTATTAATCCTTCTCCCGGGCTGTATTGAGGATACCCCCTTCCCATTCCGGCGGGCATATGATTATTTACGCACCATATGGTAAAATTATTACCATTACGTGATATTTTATATTCATAAACGGAAGAATCCTGCCTGTATACTCCAACGAAAAGATCACCTGAACCGGCAGGGCAGACAGGTATTATTTTTATATATGGTCCTCCTTCCTTTTCTTTTACGAGTATGTTCAGGTCGGCAGGATATTTATTCTTGTTATCTTCTGCATACAGTTCCAGTGCCGTAGCAATATTTTTTATATTACTCTCACATGCAGCGATCTGTCCGCTCACTCTTGCTTTCAGAAAATTTGGAATAATCATACAGGAGATTATTATAAATACAACGGTAATAATTATATTACATCCGATACCGTCACCTGCCGGTTCACAGTATATATCTTTTTTCGCTTTCCATGAAGCTATTATGCCGGTAATTATACCTGCTACAGGGCATAAGTACATAATTATGAGTAAAATCCATATTACTGTAGAGACTATTTTAACTGCTGTCTCATGCTTCATTATTAAATTTGCATATGCTATAGTTAACAGAATTATTATAAAAGGGATTGCACCGGCAATACAGGCAAGTTTCTTGCTTATTGCTGCCAATTTGTTCGGATTTTTCTGTGGTTTTTCATCTTCAATGGAAATATTTGCATATTTTGCGAGTATTTCTTTAAATTCCTGTACACTTATATATCTCTTCAGAGGATTCAGTTCTATGGCTCTTTTTACTATTACTTCCAGTTCTTTCGAAATATTATCGTTCAGGGATCTCATAGAAGGGAAAGTGAGAGGTTTTAATGACGGGTCATATTTAGTAAGCATCTGAAATAATATGACTCCCAGTGCAAATACATCTGTCTGAGGGGTGGACCTCCCTCTGCCTTTGTATTGCTCCGGCGCGGCATATCCGGGCGAACCGTAGTTGAAAGTATCCTGTTCTTTATCGGGATTATAGTAACGGGCAATGCCGAAATCTACGAGAACCGGTTTCCCGTCAGGTTTTATAATAATATTTGCCGGCTTTAAATCCCTGTAGACTATGGGCTGATGAAAAGAATTATGGAGATAGTCCAGAATATCTGCAAGTCCTGCAGTCCATTTTATGGCATCATATTCTTTTATCGGTCCTTCTGAAGCATTTACAATTTCCTCCAGTGTTTTCCCCTCTATATAGTCCATAGTCAGATAATCGTTCCCGTCCTGAGAAAAAACGCCGTACATCTTCGGAACTCCCGGATGATTTATTTTTGCCATGAATTCCGCTTCTCTGTGGAATATTTCCTTCGCAGTGGAAATATCAAGGCCTGCTTCCTGTGAAAAATTCAATTCCTTTACGACAAATTTTTTCTTATCTTTAATTCTTTCCACAAGATAGACATTCCCCATAGATCCTTTACCGAGCAGATTTGCCACTCTGTAGATATTGTTTAGAACCTTTCCTGTTTCCAGTGTCATATGTTTTACCTCATTTCATTTGTGCTGAAAAATTATCTGAGTATTAATCCCTTATATGGATTGTACTGAGGATATCCTGAAGCTGTGCCGACATCCTGATGAAATTGGATGCACCATGCAGTAAAATTTTTAAAATCTTCTGAAACAGTGTATTCATAAGAAGTAAGATGTTTTTTATCGTAAATTTTCCTGCTTCTCAGACAATCAGGAATTTTACTTATATAAGGCTTTTTATTCTTTGATATGTCGAGCAGTTTATAAAAGCCGTCAGGATAGAGTCCGTCGTTATCCGTTGCATACATTTCCAGAGCTGTTGCCAGATTTTTTAAATTATCCTCACATAAACAATAAACGTTCATTGCACGTGCGCCAAAAATCCGTGGAACGATCATGATGGAAAATACCATGAGGAGAATGATAGATACGGACAGGCTGTAATCAATAAATTTAACCGCCCTGGTTCCATATGTTTCCTGAATATCTCCTTCTCTTTTAATGAGAAAAATCAGCCATAATAACGAACATAACATAGTTAATAAGAAAGTGATGAGTGTAAATTCTTTAATAAGAGAGTAGTATCTGTAATCCATAATTACAGAGAAAATATATAGCCACGATAATATTATTGCTGTCATTCTCATTACCCTGCATGACCTGTCCCATTTTGAAGTGGAATTATCTGCTCTGTTTTGCCCTGTCATTTTCTCTGCTATAAAGGTAAAAATTAATGTTACGACAAAGGTTATTGCCGGGATTATGAATATAATAGATATGGTAAAAAATATACGGTTCATAATGTCATGAGCATTTTGTAGATCAGGTATCAATAGAGCTGCTACCAGTAATAAGAAGCAGGCTAATATCGATAAAAACATTATAACTGCCGACACTTTTATAAGATTTGCTCCTTTTTCTGCTATTCCCGGTATAATACCAGATCTGTTCTGTCCTGAACAAGAAATAGACCTGTCACCTGTATTTTGTTCTGTTATTTTCTCTGTCAAAGAGATAAAGAATGATATTATAGAAGTTGCGACTGTTGAAATTATGAAAGCAGGCACGATAATCTGACTTATATCATAACTCAGATTATTATCATATACATTCAGAAGATTCATTAATATCATTGATATAGTTACTAATAACAGGGAAAGGCCTGATAAAACCATTATGGCTGCCGGCACTTTTATGAGACTTCCTGCGATTTTTGCAATATCCGGTCTCTCTATGTGTTCTTCTGTCCATATAATATGTTTTTCTTCCGTATCTTTAAGATATTTCTGAAGTATTTCTTTAAATTCCCTCATACTGATATATCTGTTCATCGGTTCTAACTGTATTGCTTTAAAGACTGTACTTTCAAGCTCGTCGCTTATATTGGAATTTAAACTCTTCATAGAAGGAAACTGGAGCGGTTTAACTGAAGGATCATATCCTGTGAGCATCTGAAACAGTATGGCTCCCAGGCCGAATATGTCACTCTGAGGCGTGGACTGGCCTTTCCCTTTATACTGTTCAGGAGCGGCATAGCCGGGAGTTCCGTAGTTGAAGGTATCGGAACTCTTATCGGGGTTATAATAACGGGCAATACCGAAATCTACAAGAACAGGTTTACCGTCAGGGTTTATAATAATATTTGAAGGTTTTAAGTCTCTATAGACTAAAGGTTTCTGGAAGGAATTATGGAGGTAATCGATAATCTCTGCTATTTGAATGGCCCATGTTATGGCTTTGTTTTTTTCTACCGGCTTTTTTGAAGAATTTATAATTTCCTCGAGGGTCTTACCTTCTATATAATCCATGGTGAGATATTCTTTACCGTTCTGAGAAAAAACTCCGTATGTCTTCGGAACTCCCGGATGGTCAAAATTTTCCATAAATCCCGCTTCTCTCTGAAATATGTCTTTTGCAGCGGAAATATCAAGACCTGCTTCCGGTGAAAAATTCAGTTCCTTTACGACGAATTTTTTATCATCTTCGATTCTTTCCACAAGATATACATTCCCCATAGAGCCTTTACCGAGAAGTTTTACCACTCTGTATATATCATTGAGGACTGTCCCTGTTTCCAGCATCATAAATTTTAGCCTTTCTACTCGTCCTCTCCGGCGTTATGGGCGATAAGCAGATCTATTATATCCTGATTACCCATCTGTCTTGCTATTTTTAGAGGACTTTCATTTTTATTGTCTTTCACGTTAATATCTGCTCCCTTTAATATTAAAAGTTCTGCTACGTCTTTTGAAAAATTGGACATTGCTGCAAAATGGAGAGGTGTTAACCCGTCATTGCTTTTAACATTAATATCAGTACCGAGGGACAGCAGAAACTCTGTCAAATCTTTTTTACCGCTGTATGCAGCACAGTGGAGGGCCGTCCATCCGTATTTATTTACACTGTTAATATCTGCTCCTCTGTCGAGTAAAAATTTCACAAGTTCTATTGAACCGCTGTTTGCTGCACAGTGTAACAGATTTTTACCGTAGTCACTTCTGACATTGATGTCTGCCCCTTTACTCAGCAAAAATTCTATAAGTTCCTTTGAGCCTTTTTCTGCGGCACAATGTATGGGAGTTATTCCATAAATATCTCTGGCATTGATGTCTGCTCCTTCAGATACCAGGATATCTACGATTTCCCTGAAACCGTCTGTTGTACACAGTAAAGCATGATGCAAGGCTGTTTGACCGTAATTATCCCTGTCATTAATATCTGCACCTCTGGATATTAACATATTTACCGCTTCTATTGAAGCTATAAATGATGCCCAGTGGAGCAGTGTCATGCCATTACAATCTTTTTCATTGATAAGGGACGGATCTTCTGAAATTGCCTTCTCGACCAGTGAAAGCTCTCCTGATTTTAAAGCATCATGAATTTCATCTGCTCTACAGGTGAGTGCTGTTAATATGAGAAAAATAAAGGTTAACAAAAAATAAATAAATAAGTTCATTGTCCAATGTACCTCCTGACGTAAAATTAAGAATTACTGACCTGAGAATAAGCATGTAATAAAAGTTTTCTTCCCGTCACGCGTTACGCGTTACGCATCACGAGAAGTGTATATGTATTATTTATGCTCATCCCTGAATTTTATGCTATAACCTGATCATACGATTATGAGTTTTCAGGTCAAAGAATTTATCTGATAATTAACCCCTGATACGGATTATATTGTGGATATCCCTCTTCCATACCGCAATCAAGATGATTTTGAATACACCACATTGTAAAATTTTTACAATCCTCTGACCTGATATATTTATAAGAAGTAAGATTTTTTCTGTTATGAGATAGATTGCTTTTTTTACAATCAGGAATCTTGCTCATATAAGGGCTTTTATTCTTTGATATTTCGAGCAGTTTATAAAACCCTTCAGGATAGAGGCCGTTGTTCTCCGTTGCATAAACCTCCATAGCAGTTGCCAGATCTTTTATCTGTGACTCACAGTAACATAAATGTCCGGATGCGCGTGCTTTCAGAAAATTTGGAACTATTATATAAGACAACAGGGTGAAAATAATAATAGTTACAGCCATTTCTGTATCGCTGAACCTGACCGTTCTTATTGATGGGCTTCTACCGGTTTGTGAAATATCGTCTTTTCTTTTGGCAATAAGGATAAACCAGATTACTGTAAAGAAAATAATCAAGAAAAAAATAATAATCCAGGCTGTTTCAAGATTTTTACGGGCAGGCCATGGTATAAAAAACATATTATATAAAGCTACTATATATGACCAGAATAGAATTATTGTTATCATTTTTATTATAATGCATGGTCTGTTCCATCCTGAAAAGTATATGGAATTTTCAGAAACGAAAGCATCTTTTTTCCCTGCTGAGATTATTTCCGCCATAGAGACAAAGAATGATAGTGCAGAGAGACTTACTAAGGAAAGTATTAACGTAGCCAGCATAAATATCTGGACATAAACGACAGGATCCTTTTCGACTGGATATGGTACCAATATAGCTAAGAATAGCAATAAAAATGCCGAGAAACCCATAATGGTTGCCGGCACTTTTATAAACCTTTCCGCTCTTTCTGCCAGAGCTGATATACCGGTACGGTTTTCATATGTTTTCGCCGCTTTGCCCGGGCTTTTCCCCTTTTCACCTTCTCCGTAATTTGTTATATTATATTTCTGAAGCACTTCTTTAAATTCCGCCATGCTTATATATCTTTTCAGAGGGTCCAACTGTATGGCTTTAAAGACTGTACTCTCAAGTTCATCAGATATAAGAGGATTCAAAGATTTCATGGAAGGAAACTGTAATGGTTTTAATGACGGGTCATATTTAGTAAGCATCTGAAACAATATGACTCCCAGACCGAATATGTCGCTCTGGGGTGTGGACTGGCCTTTCCCTTTATACTGCTCCGGTGCCGCATATCCCGGTGTTCCGTAGTTAAATGTATCGGAAGTCTTATCGGGATTATAGTAACGGGCAATGCCGAAATCTACAAGGACAGGTTTCCCGTCGGGTTTTATAATAATATTTGACGGTTTTAAGTCTCTGTAAACTAAAGGTTTCTGAAAAGAATTATGGAGGTAATCGATAATCTCTGCAATCTCTATGGTCCATGTTATTGCTTTGTTTTTTTCTATTGCTTTCCAGGAAGAATTTATAATTTCTTCCAGTGTTTTCCCTTCTATATAGTCCATAGTGAGATATTCTTTACCGTTTTGAGAAAAAACCCCGTACATCTTCGGAATCCCCGGATGGTCAAATTTTGCCATGAATTCCGCTTCTCTTCGAAAGATTTCCAGGCCATCATCATAATTTAAAATTGCATCTTTTGAAAATGTGAGTTCCTTTACTACGAATTTTTTATCATCTTCGATTCTTTCCACAAGATAAACATTACCCATGGAGCCTTTCCCCAGGAGTTTCACTACTCTGTAGATATCATTGAGAACAGTTCCTGCTTCCAGTGTCATATGTTTACCTCCAGAAATATTATATCATGGGGTTTGGGATAGAGGGTCATAGTTCGTGACGCGTAACGCGTAACGCGTGACGGGTGGTTCGTGATGCGTGATGCGTGATGCGTGTTTTCACCGGTACCGGACGACCACAGGGAGGGGCGCCCATACTTTTCACTTTTCACTTTTCACTACAATTTCCTCCAGTTTCCTTCACAGCAATCGAATAAATGCTCGCCGGGGCCGTCTGTGCCCGGCATGTATTTTACTACAGGAGGCTCGTTTTTTGTTTCCCATAAATTTATTATCGGTTCCACAATGTTCCATGTAGCCTCGATTTCATCGAATCTCGGGAAAAGTGTGGCATCTCCTCTGATTACATCTAAAAGCAATCGTTCATATGCTTCGGGAAGACGTTTGCCGAAGGATGATTTATAGCCGAAATCCATCTTTACCGGCTGAAGCAAAAAGTCAACTCCCGGCCTTTTTGCCGAAAAAACCAGTGATATCTGTTCGTCAGGTTGAACACGAAAAACAATTACGTTCGGCTCTGCTCTGATAATATCACATACATCTCCTTCACATTCTACAGTTCTGAAGAAATTAAGGGGAGGTGTTTTAAATTGAACGGCTATTTCAGTGAGCCTTCTTTTCAGTCTTTTTCCTGTTCTCATATAAAAAGGAACTCCTGACCATCGCCAGTTGTCTATATAAAGCTGCATCGCCACATAGGTTTCTGTGCTTGAAGCAGGAACAACGCCTGTTTCTTCAAGGTAAGATTTTACTGTTTCTCCGTTGATTGTTCCCCCTTCATACTGTCCCCTGACAACCATATTTTTTACACAGCATTCAGTAAAAGGTCTGATGCTTTTAAACAGTTTCACTTTTTCGTCTCTCAGAGCTTTGGCTTCAAAGGAATGAGGCGGCTCAAGGGCTACCAGGGCCAGAAGCTGCATACCATGATTCTGTATTATATCTCTTATGGCACCATTTTTATCGTAATAACCACCTCTTCTTCCTTCCATGCCGAGAGTTTCTGCCACTGTAATCTGTACATGGTCTATATATTTACTGTTAAAAATCGGTTCGAAAATAGAATTGCCGAAACGAAAAGACAGTATATTCTGAACTGTTTCTTTTCCCAGATAGTGATCGATTCTGTAAATCTGATCTTCCGAAAGATACCTGGCCAGTTTTCTGTTCAGTTCTGTTGCCGATTTAATATTATGGCCGAATGGTTTTTCTATGACCACTCTGGTCCAGATATCGCTGTAACCGTCACTGATTAATCCGCAGAAAGACAGATTCTCCACTACAGGGTAGAAAAATTTCGGATCACAGGCAAGATAATATATTTTATTCCAGTTCATTCCTTTCTCTTCCAGAAATTCTTTGAGTGATGAATAATCAGAAGGGCTATCGAAATTTCCAGGATGATAATGGATCTTTTCTCTGTATTGTTTCCAGAGTTCTTCATCAAATTCTCCGGCAAGAACGGTCTTTGCCATGTCTTCTATTTCACTGCGAAATTCTTCATCTGATTTTACACTTCTGGCAAAACCTGTAATAGTTATATTTTCCGGAAGCATTTTCTCTTTGAATAAATTAAACAATGCCGGCATGAGTTTCCTTTTTGTAAGATCGCCGCTTGCGCCGAAGATCACTATTGAAACAGGTATATTGCCTCCTGAAAAATGGTGAAGAATTTTTCCTGTTTCTATATTCTTCTCTTTACAGTTACATTTATCCATAATATTCATCTCCTTATTGCTTCGTGACGCGTAACGCGTAACGCGTTACGCGAGGTTACATCCATTGATGATGAAATGTCCCTTCTCTGTCAGTTCTCTCAAAGGTATGGGCACCGAAATAATCCCTCTGAGCCTGCAGGAGATTGGCAGGTAATCGTTCCGACCTGTAGGAATCATAATATTCAAGAGAAGATGCAGTGCCCGGACACGGAACGCCACACATGACAGTTTCTGCCACTCTCCACCGCCAGTTACGGTGTTTCTCATTGAGTATCCTGTTGAAATATTCATCCATATATAAATTTTCCAGGTAAGGATTTTTAAGAAAAGCCTGTTTTATAGGTTCCAGAAGGGTTGATCTTATTATACAGCCTCCTTTCCATATCTGGGCTATTTCATGTAATTTCAGATTATAATTGTACTCTTTTGATGCTGCAGACAACATGGTCATACCCTGGGCATAGGATGTTATTTTAGAACAGAGAAGGCTGTCATAAACTGCTTCAATCATTTTATGCCTGTCACCTTTAAATGTTTCTGACGGCCCTTTCAGGAACTGTGAAGCTTTAATTCTCTCGGATTTGAAAGAAGATATATTTCTGCCCATGACTGCCGTGTCGATCACAGATACGGGAACCCCCAGATCAAGAGCTGCCTGGGATGTCCATTTCCCTGTACCTTTCTGGCCCGCTTTGTCCAGAATAATATCTACCATTGGTTTTCCTGTTTCTTCGTCCGTAACTCCGAGTATATCGGCAGTAATATCTATAAGATAGGAATTCAGTTCACTTTCTTTCCATTTAAGAAAAATTTCTCTTATTTCTTCAAGACCCAGCATAAGGCCATGCCGTAAAAAATCATAGGCTTCTGCAATGAGCTGCATATCACCGTATTCAATGCCGTTATGAACCATTTTTACAAAATGTCCTGAAGAACCTGAACCTGTATAGGCACAGCAGGGAATACCATCGACTTTAGCAGAAATATCTAAAAATATATTTTTTACCTCTTCCCAGGCCTGTTCATTTCCCCCCGGCATAATACATGGCCCTTTTAATGCACCTTCTTCTCCTCCGCTTACGCCTGTGCCGAGATAAAGCATCCCCCTTTTCTCTATATCTTCAATCCTTCTGTTCGTATCGGTAAAGTGAGAATTTCCTCCGTCAATAATAATATCTCCTTTATCAAGATATTTAAGAAGTTCTTCTATATTGTCATCTACAGGTTTCCCCGCTTTGACCATTATCATGATTTTCCGGGGTTTATCCAGCATATTCACAAGCTCTTCTATGGAAAAAGCAGGTTTTATATTTTTCCCGGCGGCTCTGTTTTTCATGAATTCCTCTGTCTTTGAAGAGGTTCTGTTATAGACTGCCACAGAATAACCGCGGCTTTCCATATTTAATACGAGATTCTGTCCCATCACTGCAAGACCGATAAGACCGATGTTCATTATATTCACCTCATTAAATTATAGTTATTTTCATAACAACAACCATGCGACGTATGAGAATTTATTCCTCGCGTCACGCGTTACGCGTCACGCGTCACGAATTATTTTAATTCTGTATTTTTTTCAAAAATTCAACATAGAAGAATGAAAATCCTTTCTGTTTTATAATCCATATTGCACTCGAAGAAAAAATATGTTATCATTACATTAAGAATGTAATCATGGAGGTAGATTTTTTATGATTCGAACACAGATTCAATTAACTGAAGAACAGTCTCAGGCTTTAAAAGACATGTCTGTGAGAAAGCAGGAGTCTATTTCAGAACTTATAAGAAAAGCTGTAGATATGTTGCTTCAGTCCAGCCCTGATATTACTGTTGAAGAGAAGAGGCAGAGGGCGATTGCTGCGACAGGTACTCTCAGGAGCGGCATAAAAGATTTAGCTGTAAACCATGATAAATATTTAGCCGGGGGGTATGGACAATGATTTTTATTGATACTTCGGCTTTTATTTCTATTTTAGATATGGATGATGATAATCATGAAAGATCAGGCAAAATCTGGAAAGATCTGGTTTTATCCGGTGAATGTTTGATCTGCACCAATTATATACTTGTTGAGACTATTTCATTGCTTCAGAGCCGTTTCGGTATAAAAGGAGTCAGAAATTTCCAGGGCAATATTGTACCCATTATGGTTATTGAATGGGTCGATTCCTTTACCCATGAACTGGCAACAACAGGATTACTTTCTGCCAATAGAAAAGAATTGAGTTTCGTAGACTGTATAAGTTTTACCGTAATGAGGAAACTCTCTATCACATCGGCTTTTGCCTTTGATCATCATTTTAAGGAACAGGGATTTTTCTCTGTTGTTGATTGAAATTATGAAATATAAAGAATGTCCTTTCTGTAATCACAGGGAAGAAGAAGCAGTTTTAAAAAATGACCTTTCTTTTGCAAGATTTGATAAATATCCTGTAAGTAAAGGTCATTTACTTGTCATACCATGGAGGCATTTTGAGAATTATTTTGATGCCACAACGGAAGAAAAAATTGCCATTATAAAGCTTATAGATGAAGCAAAGATTTTGCTGGATGAAAAATTCAGACCCGATGGTTATAACATAGGAGTAAATGTCGGTATCCCGGCAGGACAGAGTGTTATGCATCTCCATGTTCATGTCATTCCACGCTATAAAGGGGATATGGAAAATCCTAAAGGCGGCGTCAGGGGAGTTCTTCCCGGGAAAAGGGCTTATTGAGTTTTAGATAATGGTTAAAACCTGAAATAACTACATCATATTTGCAGTTTATATCGTGACGCGTCACGCGTCACGCGTCACGCGAGGATAATAATCGTTCTAATAATTTGCCATAGTTATTTTTCTTACAGTCTTAAGTGAAAAATTTTATGTTCCCCGGGTAAATATAAGTTTCTATGGAGAAGGAAATAATGAGAGATGAGGAAAAAACAAAAGAAGAACTTATAAATGAACTGAAAGATTTACGTCTCAGAAATGCCGGCCTTATAGCGGATAATGAAAAACTCGGAGAAGAAATCATCGAACTCGGACAGGCAAAAGATACGTTGCTGGCAAATGATCAACAGTTGCGTGCCATCATTGATAATGCCGAAGAGGTTATTTATACACTCTCCTGGACAGGTGAGTTTATCTTCGTTTCTCCTGCATGGACTCATATTATAGGTCATCCTGTAAATGAAGTCATTGGCAAAAATTTTGCTCCTTTTGTCCATCCTGACGATGTGGAAACATGTTATAATTTCCTCCGCCTTGTATATACTACCGGCCTGCCTCAGAGAGGTGTGGAATACCGTGTGAAAACTACCGGAGGTGACTGGGTATGGTTTACCTCTGCAGGTACCGCCATTAAAGATGACTGCGGCAACTTTCTCTATTATATGGGGGTTGCCCTGAATATAACTGAACATAAAAGAAGCGAAGAAGAACTGACCTTCAGAAATCTCATTTTATCTACGCAGCAGGAAACTGCTATAGACGGAATTCTCGTTATCGGCAAAGAAGCCAGTATTCTTTCATATAATCAGAAATTTGCTTCCATGTGGGGTATCCCTGAAGAGATTCTTAACAGAAAATCAGATGAACTTGCCCTGAATGCAGTTCTTGATAAATTACCTGATCCGGAACAATTTTTGATAAAAGTGAACTATCTTTATGCGCATACAGAAGAAACCAGTTTTGATGAGATTTTACTGAAAGACGGACGAATTTTTGAGCGTTATTCGGCACCTATGATAGGCTCTGACGGCATATACAGGGGAAGAGTCTGGTATTTCCGGGATATTACGGAACGAAGACGTGTCGAAATGGAACTTCAGAAAGAGTCATCAACTCTGCGGGATTTCATAGAACTCAACCCTTATTCCATACAGTTACTCGATAGAAACGGATTTACTATAAAAGCCAACAGATCTCTTATAGAGTTATTCGGTGCCGTACCTCCTCCCGATTATACAGTTTTCGATGATCCTGTAATTCTTAATAAGGGACTGCAGAAGGATTTATACCGTGTTCTCGACGGTGAGATTGTCTACTTTCCGGAATTTCATTATAATGTCCGTCAACTCGGCCCGGATTTCCCTGATACGCCTCTGTGGATTCGTGTGATCGCCTTCCCTATATTCGGTCAGGACGGAAAAGTGGAAAATTTTGCATTGATGCACGAAAATGTTACAGAACGTAAACTTGCAGAGGAGAGATTACGCCTTTTTCAAGAATCTGTTGAAAGTTCATTTGATGCTATAGGTATGTCAAATCTCTACGGAAAACATTTTTACCAGAACAGAGCATTTTCTGATTTGTTTGGTCATATTAACGAAAATTCCCCTGCCTCTGTTTATGTAGATGAACATACAGGTAAAGAAGTATTCGATACTATTATGGCAGGAGGCCAGTGGGCAGGGGAAGTTGAAATGTATTCAAAGGACAGGAGCATATTAAATATTTTTTTACGGGCCTACGCAAGTAAAGATGCCGAAGGGCAGGTAACCAATCTTGTTGGTATTCACAGTGATATTACACAGCATAAGAAGATTGAGAAAGAGCGCCACAATATGGAATTACAGCTTCTGCAGGCCCAGAAAATAGAATCTATCGGCCGTCTGGCCGGTGGTCTGGCCCATGATTTCAACAATATGCTCATGGTAATTTTCTTCCACATAGGAGAGGCTCTGGCTCAGATTTCTCTGGATAATCCTGTATATAAAGATCTGGAAGCAATTAATAAGGCATCCAGACGGTCTGCCAATCTTATAAGGCAACTTCTGGCATTTGCCCGTCAGCAGACAGTCAGTCCCAGGGTAATAGACCTGAATGAGATAGTTGGTGACATGTTCAGGATGCTGCGCCGCCTCATAGGAGAGGATATTGAACTTCAGTGGAAACCTTCCGCCGGGCTGTGGTATGTGAAGGTTGACCCGGTGCAAATAGATCAGATTCTTGCCAATCTCTGTGTTAATGCCCGTGACTCTATTTCAGATACAGGCAGGATTACCATCGAAACGGGAAATGTTACTTTTGACGATGCTTATTGTTCCCTTCATGCCGGTTATATACCGGGTGATTACGTAATGCTTTCCGTAAGTGACAACGGTTGCGGAATGGAAAAAGATGTTCTTGAACATATTTTCGAACCATTTTTTACCACCAAGGAAATAGGGAAAGGTACAGGACTGGGACTGGCCACGGTATACGGTATAGTCATACAGAACAATGGTTTCATACATGTTGATAGCGAGCCCGGTAAAGGAACAATTTTCAATATATATCTGCCCCGCCTTTCTGAAGAAAGTGTGAATACAGGTGAAATACAGAGAAAAGAAGCCGGAAAAAGCGCTGGAGAAACAGTGCTCCTGGTAGAAGATGAACTGTCAGTAATGAATGTGAGCAGAATTATTCTTGAAAGTATTGGATATAAGGTGATTGCTGCAAATACACCGGAACAGGCGATAAACATGGCCAGAGAACACAGGGGAGAGATTCACCTCCTTCTTACAGATGTAGTTATGCCGGGTATGAATGGCCGTGAACTGGCAAAAAAAATAAAAGCCCTTTATCCGACTGTTAAACAACTGTTTATGTCGGGATATACGGCTGATATAATAGCAGACCACGGGGTACTGGATGAAGGAATACACTTCATAGAGAAACCTTTTACGAAGGATGAACTGGTAGATATAGTGAAAATAGTAATGGGATCTTAATAGAAATGAGTCGTGAGTCGTGAGTCGTGAAAAGTAGGGGCGAACCACTGTGTTCGCCCGGTACTCGCTGAAACTACGCATCACGCGTCACGCGTTACGCGTCACGAGAGCATATATGTATTATTTATGCTCACCTCAGTAAATGGCCGCCTATGGGGGAGTCGAACCCGGGGGCACGATGCTGGCGCCCCTCTGCCTATCCTTACGGGACCCTGACCTGGATAGGCGGCTAATATCAGAAGTGGAGGGGATTACACCCTCTATCCGGAGCGTGCCGGAAAAAACTTCTTCACTTCTTACCTCATCTTCTCTCTGATTATATAATATCAGTTGTGAATATATTTGTAAGTGCCGTATGGCACATATGAAAATTTTCCCCTGATATTATATAATATTATATTTTTTATATTTTGTGAAAAAAATACTTTATTTGCTTATTTTGGTTTTTTATGTTATACTTGTATTGAAGGTTTACAGGCAAACTTACCGGGTGATAAAGGAGGGAATTATTATGTCTCTTGAAGGTGCAAAGATAATTCTGGAAAGGCAGCAGACAGATATAGAGTTTAAAACACAGGAAGATGATGAAAAAGATAAGGAAGAAAGAGCGAAGATCCTGAAAGAATTCGGATTTGGTATAGTAGATGGTTTAAAACCGGATTACTTGAAAAAATGTTAAAATTAATAAACTATTAAATTATTATTATGGTTAGGAATAGAATTTTATTAATTGTCTCTTTCCTCGCGTTACGCGTTACGCGTTACGTGTCACGATTTAATATATTTGAGAGAGTTATTTAATTGTCGTTCCTTAATAGCTGAGAGTTGAGAGTTTAATGTTAATTTCAACGCTCAACCTTCTGCTTTAAACAACTCGCCCGGAGGGCGTTAAGTTCAAAAAGTGCTGTATCGTATCTGCATCAGTTTTTTTCAGCGGGATATTATATTCTTTCATTTTCCTGTATATAGTTTTTCTATCGATATTCAATATTCTGGCAGCTTTTGCTTTTTTCCAGCCCGTTCTTTTCAGAGCCTCAATTATGGCTATGGCTGTATCATTTGTTCTGCAGATATTCTGTGTCTGTGTTAAGGGCAGGTTTTTGAATTCATCCGGTAAGGCCTCCATGGTAATTACAGATTTATCTGTCAGAATAAAAGCATGTTCTATGGTATGTTCAAGTTCTCTGATATTACCGGGCCAGTAATGGGTCATAAATTTTTTCTGTACATCCTGTGAAATGCCTGTAATATTTTTATTAAATTCCCTGTTGAACTTTTTGATGAAATGTTCTACCAGTAGATTTATATCATCCCTTCTTTCTCTTAACGGAGGAAGTTTAACCTCCATTACCCTGAGACGGTAATAGAGATCTTCTCTAAAAGTTCCTTCTCTGACTTTTTTTTCTATATCCTGATTTGTTGATACTATAACCCGGACATCAACATGTATCGTTTCTGTAGAGCCTACAGGCACAATTTCTTTTTCCTGAATTACTCTTAATAAACGCAATTGCAGTGCAGGTGTTATATCATTTATTTCATCCAGGAAAATAGTTCCTTTATCGGCTTTTTCAAACCATCCTTTTTTATCTTTAATCGCCCCTGTGAAAGATCCTTTTACATGTCCGAAAAGTTCGCTTTCCAGAAGGTTTTCCGGCAGTGCGGAACAGTTTACCTTCATGAGAGGATTATTTTTCCTGTTACCTTTATAATGGAGTGCTTCTGCAATGAGTTCTTTCCCTGTGCCGCTTTCTCCTGTGATTATTACCGTAGATGGCACTGTGGCAAGTTTTTCCAGAAGAAAATAAAGTTCCTCCATTTTTTTACTTTTCCCTATAATATTATGGTATTGTCCTCTTTCCTGAAGTTTCCTTTCTGTCATTACAAGTTCTGTTTCATCCTTTATTACAATAACTGCTCCTCCCGCTTCATCGGTTATGTTTATTAAAGGAGTTATATTCAGAGTAATTATTTGTAATGCTCTGCGGTTTAAATGACATTCAATACGGTATAATTCGGCATGTTCCTTTGTATTAACAGTCTTTTCAACAGCTTCCAGAAAATCTTCTATGCCGTGGTAATTGAGCAGTTTTTTTAAAGAGATGTTTCTGGAATCATCGGGCAGATTGAATATAATTTTTGCCGTTTCATTCAATTCCAGAATATTCAGGTCTTCATCTACGGAAATAATTCCGTCTTTCACACTGGCAAATATTGCCTGAAGATTCCTGCGATATCTTTCTTTTTCTTCTAAAATTCTTTTGTATTCCAGTGCTATTCTGGCTGCATGAATAATTTGCTCTTCTTTGACCGGTTTGGTTAAATAATCAAAGGCGCCGGATCTGATAGCTTCCACTGCAGTGTTAATATTGGGATAGCCTGTGAGCATTATAACAGGACAGATAAGATGTTTTTCTTTTATGATTTTTAATAAATCAATTCCTGTTTTTCCTCCAAGCGCTATATCTGCAAATATTAAATCAAAAACATGTTCTTCTATTTTCTTTAAAGCCTCATTATAGTTACATGCATCATTCACCTCATAACCGGCTTTTGAAAGAAAAGACCGGAAAGTATATCTCAGACCCTTTTCATAATCAACTATTAGAATTTCTGGTTTCATATATCTTCTTCTCATTATTTATTTTTTACTTTTTATAAAAAATCATCGATATTATTTATTATAACATTTTTTTACTTATTTATCGATTGTATAAAATTAATAAATTTCATTCCCGGCAGAATCTGACAGTATCTCCATGTAATTTTTAAATTGCCACACTTTTGCCACGCTTTTGCCGCATAATTTGTATTTGTGTCCCTGTGCTACACTTTGAAAAATTTTCCCTGAGTCTTTTACTTTTTTACAAATTTTCTTTACCTTATGTTTACACTGTTTCCCGGCTATATATTTAAAAAAAATATTTTCTGGTTCCTATTCTGCCTTATAAATATACAGACTTACTGAGGTAAGCATAAATAATGCATATTTAACTCTCGTGACGCGTAACGGGAGGAAACAATTATTACATGCTGATGCTCAAGGTCAGTAATAGTTTATGAAAGAAGAATTGCATGAAAGAAAAATGTAACAAAATCAAAAAAATTGTAATGGTAGAACCAAAAGCTCCCGATATTCATATCTTCAGCTTCAAACCTCTTCCCAGGCTCGGAACCATCATTCTCGGAACAATCATGAAAGAAAGAGGTTATGATGTAACTATCGTGGTGGAAGAAATTCATCCTCTGAAAGACGAGATCTTTGACGGTGTTGACCTTGCAGGTATTTCAACAACAACGTCAACAGCTACCGGGGCCTATTCTCTGGCTGATAAGTTAAGGGCGAGAGGTATAATAGTTGTAATGGGCGGACCTCATGTAACGTTTATGCCAGAAGAAGCCATATTACATGCAGATTATGTTGTAATGGGTGAAGGAGAGGAGGTTTTTCCTTCTCTCGTAGAAAAACTGGATAGGCAGGAAAAAATATATCCGGCGCCGGGTCTGGCAGTCAGAGGAGAAGAAATTTCTTACAGTCACTATCCTCTGTTAGACGATCTTGATAAAATCCCCATACCGGATTTCTCTCTCGTAAAGGGCATGAAGCCATGTTATAATACGAGCCGTAAAGAAACCATACCGGTACAGGCTTCCCGCGGTTGCCCCTTTGCCTGTAATTTCTGTTCCGTAACAGGCATGTTCGGAACAAAGTTTCGCCACAAGAGTATATCCAGGGTGATGGAAGAGGTTGAGAGATATAACACAAAAAAACATCATATATTCTTTTATGATGACAATCTTGCTGCAGATAAAAGGTGGCTGAAAAATCTGTTGAATGAGTTTATAAAGAATAAAATGAAATTCCCATGGTCTGCCCAGGTACGGGTGGATATCTATAAAGATGAAGAATTACTTGATCTTATGGTAGAAAGTCATTGTAAAAATCTGTCCATAGGTTTTGAGTCCATAAATCCTGATACCCTGATAAATATTAACAAAAGACAGACGGAAGAGGAGATTAAAGAGGGAGTTTCTGTTTTTGAGAAAAAGAAAATTTCAGTCCATGGCATGTTTGTTTTCGGATTTGATACTGATACTGTTGAATCTCTGGAAAAAACCGTTCTCTTTGCAAAGGATTCAGGTATAAATACAGTTCAGTTTCTTATACTTACCCCCCTGCCCGACACAAAAAGTTATAACGATCTGAGAAGAGATGAAAGAATATTCTTTAATGACTGGTCTTATTATGATGGCCATCATGTCACATTCTGGCCCGAACATATGGATCCTCTTTTACTTCAAAAAATACAGATAAAGGGTCATGCAGATTTTTACAGTTTTAACAGACTTCTGAAAAAAGTTATAACAACACATTTCGGCGATGCCGCTATTTATGCATATGCAAAAAACATCAATCGTTTATGGCAGAGAAGTAATAAACTCTTTATGAAATCTCTGGATTTTATTTCTCAGTCAGGTAAATCTTCTGCAGATAATCAGGTTTATCATACGATTTAAAATCTCGTGACGCGTAACGCGTTACGCGTCACGGGAGGAAAACTTTTACCAGGACTTACGCAAAAAGTAAAGAGAAGCCTGTCATTGCGAGCGAAACGAAGCAAGCCCATCATTTATTAAAGTTTTTTCAAAACTTATAAAAATTTTAGAAAGAGCCTTGAATTTACTATGCTTTATTTATATGACTGAAGTCAGTAACATAAATGGTGTTATGAAACAGTGTAAAACTATAGTTATTTTATCTGAATAATTTAAAGGTATAGGAATTTTCATTTTTGACCAGGATTATAGGATTACCAGGATGATAAATAGAATTACTTTACTTGAAATTTTTAATCCCGGTAATTCTTTAATCCCGAAAATCTCGGTCAAAAATAAAGCTTTAGATAAAAATTAAATAAAGGCAGTTTATCTAAATAATTTAAGAAGGTTTTTTGAATTTTTCTGTAGAATATTTTTTATGAAATAGTTTATATTTAGCTCTCAGGGACTGTAAGAAAATAACCCTGGTAAATTGTTAGAACGGTTATCATCCTCGCGTCACGCGTTACGCGTTACGCGTAACGATATAGACGTAAATATGATTGGGTTATTTCTTGACAACCCCTTAATGCGATACACGAATATAAACCTTTACACGTCAAGCGTTACACGTTACGCATCACGCAATCAAGGAGGTTATTTTCATGAAAGTTCTTGCCATTAACGGTTCTCCAAGAGGAGAAAAAAGCAGTACTGCCCATATGTTAAATCCGCTTCTTGAAGGTATGAAACGGGCCGGTGCCACCACTGAAATTGTACATCTGAGTAAACTGAAAGTCAATCACTGCGTGGGATGTTACATGTGCTGGACAAAAACACCGGGTAAATGTATACAGAAAGATGACATGGAAACTTTACTTGAGAAGTTTGTTAATTCAGATGCAGTCGTCCTGGGCACACCACTCTATCATTTTACTATGTCAGGCCTGCTTAAAAATTTTATAGAAAGGACTCTTCCCTTATGTGAACCATGGCTTGTAGAAAACCCTAATATACCCGGTGCTACGACCCATCCTGAACGTTATAAAAAACCATCTGCCATGGCTCTTGTGTCACCATGCGGTTTCCCTGAATTCAGCCATTTCGATGCCCTTTCTGCATGGTTTAAACATTATGTGAAAGATGTTGGAAGGAAAAATCTCGGTGAAATTTACAGACCTTCTGCGGAAGCACTGAGCAGAGAAGAGATGCAGGATTACTTTAAAACTTATTATGACAGTGTCCGTACTGCAGGGGAAGAAATGATAAAACTCGGCTCTATTTCGGAAGATGTGGAGGAACAGCTTAAATGGAATTTATTCCCCGGTGATTCGGAATCTTTTAGAAAAAGGGCAAATGAACACTGGACTGCAATGATAGAAAAATATAAGAAACAGGACTGTTGATTGGAGGTTTCCCTGTGAAAATACTTGCCATTAATTCCAGTTACAGAGGCGAGAAAGGTTATACAGCTTTTCTTATAGATAAGGTTTTTACCGGTGCAGAATCTGCCGGCGCGGACTGTGAGACAATTACACTGTCAAAATTGAAGATAAACAGATGTATTGCCTGTGACAGATGTCAGACAGAAGAGCATTTTCTTAAATGTATTTATGAAGATAAAGATGATGTAAAAGAAATTTTTAATAAAATGACAGAAGCGGATATAATAATCTATGGCACTCCTGTATATATATTCAGTATGTCAGGACTGTTAAAGATTTTTCTGGACAGATTTTATTCTACATCCCATGTATATGATCTGAAGATTTCGAAAAGCGGTATGTTTTTCCACCATGTAACAGAGGAAATAGCAGGGAAACCTTTTGTTCCTCTTATTTGCTGTGATAATGTTGAAAACGAGACACCTGAGAATATTATCAGATATTTTAAGACTTTTTCTAAATTTATGGATGCACCTCAGGTGGGACTACTTCTCAGGCAGGCAGGAGCACTTGTGGGACATGGCAGGGACCGGGAAAGAGAAAAGAAATTTCCTGAAATACTTGATGCATATAAAGCTTTTGAACAGGCAGGAGCGGAACTGGCAAATCTCGGTTATATAAAGAAATCCACCCTGAAGAAAGCAAATAAGAAGATTGTCCCATCTCTTCCGCCTGTAAGATTTATTAAGAAATATGCCATTGAATATGCCAGGAAAGAGATGGGCAGGCAGGTATGAACAGTGTGTAAAAGCTCATGCCTGACTACTTGAGTATAAGCCCCTGTCCCGGTTCATACCGGGGAAATCCTGCCTGTAAGTAATGTCTATGGCTTCCCATGCACCAGATAGTGAAATTTTTATGATCCCCTGAAACAATATATCCATAGGACGGAGCTTCTGTTTTCGTAGGAAAAATACTTTTCTTTCTGTTCGGACATTCAGGTATATGTTTTATATACGATATACCTGTATCTGTTCTGGCCAGAATTTTTTCAAGGCTGTCAGGATAGAGTTCTTTATTGTCTGTATGATACATTTCCAGCGCGGTGGCAATATTTTTTATATTTGATTCACATGCGGCCAGTTTCCCTGATTCCCTTGTATTCCTGAACCCCGGATACATGATGAATATGATGAAAAACAGAAAACCTGCCAGTATTACATTACATCCGATTGCTTCATTTACAGGTTCATATGAAATATTTATGTTTTTTCTTGATGCTATTGCTCCTGCTATGGAAAAACAAAGCCCTGCCACAGGACATGTCCATATTGCAATAATAGCAATACCTGATAGAATATTAATAATAAATTCGAACAGACCTGTGACAGAGTTGCTGAAGACGGAACAAAATATTATAATCAACCAGCTGAGCAAAGGCACTATTACTGTGGCCCAGGCAAGTCTTTTCCCTGTAATTGACAGTGTGTTCGGAAGTACCTTCCATTTCTTTTCATCTTCATAGGAAGAAGATGTGCCTGAATATTTCATAAGGGCTTCGCTGAATTCTCTTATACTTATGTATCTTTTAAGTGGTTCAAGCTGAATTGCTCTTCTTATTATGCTTTCAAGTATTTCAGATATATTATTATTGAGTGATTTCATTGGAGGGAATGTAAATGGTTTTAATGAAGGATCATATTTTGTGAGCATCTGAAATAATATGACACCGAGACCGAATATATCGCTCTGCGGTGTGGATTGCCCTCTTCCTTTATATTGTTCCGGCGCTGCATAGCCTGGAGATCCATAATTAAACGTATCCGTATTTTTATCGGGATTATAATACCGGGCTATGCCGAAATCTACAAGTTTTGGTTTCCCTTCAGGTGTTATGATAATATTTGAAGGTTTCAAGTCTCTGTAGACAACAGGCTGATGAAAGGAATTGTGAAAGTAATCCAGTATGGATGCGATTTCAACTGTCCATTTTATTGCATCATCTTCATTTATCGGCCCTTCCGAAGTATTTATAATTTCTTCCAGTGTTTTCCCTTCAATATAATCCATTGCAATATAATCTTTCCCGTCGTGGCTGAAGACTCCGTACATTCCGGGAACCCCCTCATGGTCGAATTTTGCCATGAATTCGGCTTCTCTGAAAAATATTTCCTTTGCTGCTGAAGGATCAAGCCCTGCCTGAGGTGTAAAAAAAAGCTCTTTTACTACAAATTTTTTATCATCTTTTACCCTTTCTACAAGATATACATTGCCCATAGCGCCTTTACCGAGTATGGTAACTACTCTGTAAATATTATTGAGGACTATTCCTCTTTTCAGAATCATATTAATCACCTCTGAAATTTATTATATCATGGAATTTTTATGAAGTGGTCATTAATTTTATGATAGTCACTGGTAATGTGTGATGCGTAATACGTGATGCGTAATGTGTAATGCGTGACATATCTTCACTACTCATTATTTTTCATAATCAGGCAGGAATTTTATATCAAAATTTTGAACTATTTAATACAATCACGTATTTTTATGAAAGGAGGAGATAGTGGTTATTGAAATAATTGTTAAATTTTTCCCTTCCTGTGAGCTTATACTCATAGTTTTACTTCTTCTCTTCAACTCGGAATATAAAACAGGTGAGGGAAGTTTTTTGATGACTGTAAATCAATCCAATATTATAGAAGGACATATTGCTTTTGATATTACAGAGGGAAAAGAAAAAATAAGTCTTAATTTCACTCAGAGAAATTTCACGGAAAAGGGGCAGGTTGAAGAACAGAGTGAACAGTGGCTGGTTCTTTTTGATAAGCATAAGAGTTATTCTATAAATAATGTCAGTAAAACCTACAGTGAAAATGATAACAGTGACAATGTTGCTAATATTATGAAAGAAAGTTTTAATCTGGACAGAGAAGAAAAAAGTGTTTTTTATAAGTTTGAAATTGCTCCCGGTAAAACTGCCTGTTTTTCAAAATTTGATGAAGGTTCTGCCGGTTATTTAATGCGTATAAAAGATAAAAACCTGAAAAATTTAGTTACCTCAATGGAAATTTGTAGTAATGATGTGCTTATTCATGTGGAATTTTTCCCATCAAAAGAAAATGTAAAACCTGAAATATTTGAAATTCCGGAAGGCTATAAGAAAGTGAGATAATATATGGTTGATGTATATGGAATGCCTGACACGGACATGTTAGTCTGCTGTCCTCTTTGTATATCACCTGTAAATAAAGAATTAATATTATGTCCTGTCTGCAATGAAGATATGACAGATGACGGCCTTGTTGAAATGACAGTTTATCAGTATAAAACAGAAAATATTAAACTTTGTATTTACTGCGGGGAACCTATTATGTATATTACCGTAAAATGCCCTGTTTGTAAGAAATGGCAGAGTAAATAACAGGTTTAACATATTTATAAAAAATGAAAGGATGAAATTAATGTTAAAAATTATCTCTCTATGTCTGGTCTTATCTATTCTTATTACAGCAGCTTCTTATGGTAAAGAACCGGAGGTTACTGTAACGGTAAAAGAAGGCTATATCAATGGTATACACGGTAAGATATGGTACAGAATAGCAGGTTCAGATAAACAGGGAATTCCTCTTCTTGTATTACATGGAGGACCTGCTTTCCCTCATGACTATCTTTCCTCACTGGAGGCTCTTTCTGACGAAAGACCTGTTGTTTTTTATGATCAGCTCGGTTGCGGCAATTCCGACAGACCATCCGATATGTCTCTCTACAGTGTGGAATATTTTGTAGAGGAACTGGAACAGATATGCAGTGCTCTTGACCTTAAAGAGATCCATATCCTGGGGCAGGGATGGGGTAATATGCTTGCAGTTGATTATATGCTTGCCAGAAAGCCCGATAATGTGGTAAGTCTCATATTTGCAAGCCCCTGTTTGAGTTCTTCCCGTTTTATAGAAGATCAGAAGATTTATCTGGCAGAACTGCCTGAAGATCTGCAGAAGATAATAAAAGAAAGTGAAGGAGCAGGTAATTTTACTTCTCCAGAATATCAGAAGGCTATGAATACTTATTATAAACTTCATGTATGCCGTATTGATCCATGGCCTGATTGCGTAAATAAAAGTTTTGAAAAGATAGGTCAGCCTCTTTATGAATATATGTGGGGACCGAGCGAATTTACCGTTACAGGAATACTTAAAGATTATGAAAGAGCTGAACGGTTGAAAGAAATAACTGTTCCGACTCTTCTTACCTGTGGCAGATATGATGAAGTACCACCTTCTTCTACAGAATATTATCAGTCTATGATGCCCGTAGCCGAAATCGCTGTTTTTGAAGATGCTTCCCATCACCATCACCTGGAGAAGAACGACGAATATATAAAAGTATTAAGGGATTTTCTCAGAAGGATCGAAACAGGTAAAAAATAGCCAGGTGGTGCCAGCGGTAAATACGATACCGGATAATCTGTAATCCTGTCTCCTCTCGCGTCACGCGTCACGCGTTACGCGTCACGACTATAACCAGTGGAATATTTACCGTTATAAACACTAATTACCGCAACAGGTAAATTGGTACCCAAAAAAATATGGCACTCACTCCTGTCCCTGGCCGGGCTCTGGAGGAAAAGATATGCCGTATTAAAAGAGAGTTATAAATTATATAGATGCAAAATATTAAACGTCTAAAAAAACAGTTTGTCACGCAACAGGATCATATATTTTCCGGAAGAGTCCGGCCAGGGACAGGTTTTAATATGGTTACTAACTTATTTGGAGGGGTACTAAGAGTGATTACGGTCATTACCATAAATAAGAATAAATCCGTCCCTGTTACGTATCACGATTCTATGTAAGGATGTTTTATTATGAACTGTCCCGGTTGTAATAGTAATGTACCTGAGAAAAGCAAATTTTGTAAAGAGTGCGGTTATTCTCTCTCAGAACATTATGGTGATGTCAGAAACATGGAAGATGATAAACAGGTAAAGACAAAATTTAATAAAAAGTCTGGTTCTGTCAGTATTTTAATTGTAGATGACAATAATTTTATGAGAATAGTACTCAGAAAATTACTTTCTAAAAGTGGCTTTAATGTTTCAGGAGAAGCATCTGATGCGGAAGAAGCAGTGAAGACTTATGAGAAAATCAGGCCAGATATTGTTATTATGGATATTTCTATGCCGGGAACCAGGGAATATCACCATGGAGGCCTGGATGCAATCAAGGATATAACATCTATTGACAGGAATGCAAATATAATAGTTTGCAGTGCCATGAATGACAAATCTATTGTAATGAAAGCTATTGAAAGAGGAGCAAAGGCCTATGTGGTTAAGCCCTTTGATACGAATAATCTGGTACATACTATAAAAAAATGCCTGACAGATAATTTGTGATGGGTTGAGACATAGTTTTATAGATTCACAGGGCGGACACAGGTGTTTGCCTCTACTTGCTTACTTTCATCTCTTTTAATAATTCATCCCTGTTTCTCCCGGCATATTTATAAGCAGGGTCTATCTTTAATGCCTCATTGAAACAATTGAGTGCTTCTTCGTATTTGCCCTGTTTATATAAAACTTCTCCTTTGAAATTCCATGCCACATCATAATCAGGTTTTAACCCGATAGCTTTATCGTAGCATTCGAGTGCTTCATCGTATTTACCCAGCATATATAAAGCTTCCCCTTTTGAGTTCCATGCTATTTCATTATCAATGTAAATATCTAAAGCCATGTCATAGGCTTCAATGGCTTCTTCATACCTGCCTTCATATGTAAGTATACCTCCTCTTGCACAACAACTCCAGCTGTTTCTCTGTTTCAGGGCATTTATTTTATGCTCACATGTTACGCCTTTTATATCATAGATTTTCATTGCATCGGTCGGATGTTCTTTTGTTTCCTTCAGTGCATCCATAGCAATAAGCATGTCTTTTGCAGAGGCAAATCTGTCCTGAGGTTTTTCCTTCAGTGCTTTCATTACAATTTCTTCTACTTCAGTCGATATTTCAGGTATGATTTCTCTGAGAGGCTCAAATTTAAAAGGTACTGGAGGAAGGCCTGTAAGTAAATGATGCATTGTCGCTCCCAGCGCATATATGTCTGATCTTGCTTCCACTTTACCTCTGTACTGTTCCACAGGGCAGTATCCTTCTGTTCCTATTACGGTTTTTTCCGTGTTACTTTCCCTGTCTATTACCCTGGCAATGCCGAAATCTATTAATATGGCTCTTCCATCTCTATGTATCATAATATTGGAAGGTTTTATATCGCGATATATTACAGGAGGATTCTGTGTGTGGAGATAATCCAGTATCTTCAAGATATCTTTACTCCATTTAATTACTTTTTCAGCCTCCAATCCTTTTTCTCCTGCTTTATCCACCATGGTTTTCAGATTATCTCCTTCAATAAAATCCATAACAATATAATATCTGTTATTATTGATAAAATAGTCTGAAACCTTCGGAAGGTTCGGATGATCCAGACTGGCAAGAATAGACGCCTCTCTTTTAAACCATTTTTTTGCTTCTTCCTGTTCTTCCTTTCTGCCGTAAAAGGGAAGCAGTTCTTTCACTGCACAGATGCTTCCCAGCCTCATGTCTAAAGCCCTGTATAAAGCGCCCATACCGCCTGATTTTATCAATCCTATAATTTTATATCTATTTTCCAGCAGAGTTTCTTCCCCCAGGGGGCCTCTGTCAAAGGGATCGTGAAGGACTCTGTATAATTTGTTTATATGCTGTATAAAAGGCAATGAGTTCCACAGATCTTTTACAGAGGCCAGACCTTCCGGGAAAATGCCTTTCATTACTTTTACCATACAATGTTCCTCTTCATGCAGATGAATTTCCTTCTTATCATCAGGAATATTATATTCTTCAAGGGCAGTGTTCATATGAAGTGCAGATGCCATGCCAAAATCCACGAGAATTGCCCTTCCGTCTTTATGAATGATAAAATTTTCAGGTGTTACAACCCTCTGTACTATGTGGGAATGTTCTTTATAAAGATAATCCATAAGATTGAGAATTTGATTGACAAGATCTATAATTTTTTCTTTCGGAGCAGGAGCCAGTCTGTCTCTTTTAATTATTGAATTCAAATCCTCGCCTTCTATGAAGGACATAACCAGGTAATATTTGTTGTTAAATATGAAATGATCAAAGATCTTTGGCATATTCGGGTGTGACAGTCCTGCAAGAAAATGAGATTCTCTGATGAACCATTCGTCTGTTTTTTGCCGATCTTTTAAATTTTCTGGAAGGATTATCTCTTTCATGGCAAGGATATTGTTGAATTTTGTGTCTAAAATTTTATAGATATTTTTTATTCTGCCTGCTTTTATCAGATTTATGATTTTATATCGATTTTCCATTACAGTTCCTTCATTGAGCGTTATGGCACACAGGGATGTCTGTAATGTACCTTTACAACTGCTGCACTGAGCTGATGTCTCTGCCTGTTCCTGTTTACAGTTATTACATAATTCTGTCATAAAAATTCCTCCCCCTATAAAATTCATTTTTCATAATAAAAATCCTTCCTCCATGATTTATATATGGATTATAGTTAGTTTCATAACAATCTATAATTACTGAGGTGAGCATAAATAATAAATATCTGATCTCGTGACGTGTAACGCGTGACGCGTGACGGGAGGAAGACTGTTATTACATGCTTATGCTCAGGTCAGTAAGAAGGGGTGAATAGTGAGTGGAAAATTGCTCAGTCTTGTTTTCTGCAAATCTTTTTGCAGTTAGAAATAATCTTTTGATAAATAATATTTCAGGGAAAGGACTTAAAGATGAAAAATAGAATTAATCAGAAGAGATTTACATAAAACAGTAAAATATATAGGGAAATTAGATTTAAATAAGAACTCAGTATCTGTGGAATACAGGGAATTGACGTATGTGGAGATTGCGCCTCTACCTGAAGGTTTTCAGCCGAAGGCAAGCACAGTCAGAGAAACAGGAACCCTACGAATTTATTCATAGGTAATTCAGGTAAAGATATAGTCGAAGATTTCAGAAGAGGCCCGGGGAGGTAATTTCTGAATGTGTTTTGAAGTGTTTATTATAATTATTCTCTTTCTCATTTTTTCTGTACCTCTCTATTTTTCCCTTTCCATTCTTTATGTGCTGTTATTCTGCAGTGATTCTCCTGTGACGAAAAAGATGAAAGTGGCATGGAACCTGTACTGGGCATCTGAATTTAAAGAAGCATTTAAAACCTTCTGTGATGCGTTAAAACTTAATTTACATGGTATTTCAGTTTTTTTCTGTACTATTACTTCTACAGTTAAAGATTTCTTTTTAACAACAGGAAATTTTATCTCGTCAGGTTTTAGGGGGGTTTCAAATAATTTAAATACTCAATCCCTTTTTCAGGGACTGACGAGATTAGATCCAAATCAAAAATATAAAGAAGCTATCAAATTCTATGATAACATTCTGGAAATGAATCCTATGTCCAGCGAGGTGTGGTGCAAAAAAGCAGATCTTTTGTTTAAAATGGGCAAATATAAAGATGCCCTTGTGTGTTATGAAAAAGCATTGAAATATACGTCTAAAATTGAACAGGCATGGTGCGGTAAAGGACTGGTTTTAAATGAGTTCGGCAAATATGCGGAATCTATTGAGTATTTTGACAGAGCTTTAAAATTAAATCCTAAAAGTGTTCCTGCCTGGAATGGTAAAGGGACGGCGTTGAATGAACTGGGAAGAAATGAGGAAGGACTCATGTGCATGATTAAAGCCAGAGAATGTGCTCCGCTCCAGGCAACTTTTACCACACCTGAAGTAAGGAGATGTCCTACCAATACACTGCCTCCGAACCCTCTCAGACGAAAAACAGATCAGATGTTTGAAAAGGCCAGTAATTTAGTGAACAGACCTGAAGAAGAACTGAAAGTTCCTCTGAAGGAAAAAAATCCTGTAAAAGAAGTGCCTGTAAAGAAAGAAATACCTCCTGTAAAAGAAGTGCCTGTAAAGAAAGAATTGGAACAGAAACCGTCAGGGTCTGCACCGTCTTTATTCAAGGTTACAGGCATAGCAGAAGTAAAACAGGCGCTGGAAAAAGGGGCAAATGTAAATGAGAAAGATAATGACGGGAGAACTCCTTTACATAAAGCTGCTATGGAAAAAAATATCGAAATGGTGAAACTACTCATTTCAAATGGTGCAGATGTAAGACCTGCCGATAAAGAAGGTAAAACGTTTGTACACTTTATAACTACAATGGAAGAAGCAAAACTGGCTGTAGAAAAAGGAGCCAATTTAAATGCCAGGGATAAGGACGGAAGAACTTCTCTCCATAGAGCTCTCGCCATATCAAACAGGGAAATGGCGGAATTCTTTATTTCAAAGGGAGCAGATATTAATATAAAAGATAAGGAAGGTAAAGCAATTATTCATTATTTAGGTAATATTTCAGGTGCTAAATGGGCTGTAAGCCAGGGAGCAGACGTGAACCTGAGAGATAGAGACGGGAAAACAGCTCTCCATAAAGCTTTATTCACGGGAAACAAAGATGTGGCAGACCTGCTTCTAAACAGTGGAGCAGATGTTAATATAAGGGATGTAAACGGAAGAAGCTTATTATATGAATCTATTGATTTAAAAAGTAAAGAAGTGGTACGATATCTTATAAGTAAGGGAGCAGATGTTAATCTCAAGGATAAGGAACTTTCTACGGCACTTCATAAAGCAGTATCACTCGGTAAAAAAGATATTGCAGAACTATTGATTTCAGCAGGAGCAGATATAAATGCAAAAGACAGGCAGGGACATACGCCTCTGGATAAAGTGACTTCGAAAGATATGAAACCTGTAGCAGAGCTACTTGTAGCAAAGGGAGCAGTTGTGTCACCTGAAACAAAGAATAAACTTCTTGCAATGGATATAAAATGTTAGTGAGTCGTGAAAAGTGAAAGGATACCTTACGCGTTATGCGTCACGATTATAAGGACATATATAAATGAGCAATATTACAATTTTCAATCTCGCCTTCAGGTATTTTCCGGGAGATAAGTTAAAAGTACCTGTCCACATCCCCTATGGTTGTCTCTGTATAATATCTGTACTTGAACAGGCCGGTCACAGAGTGGAATTCAGAGATTACCAGTTGAACTCTTATAATAACCCTGCAGATATAAAATGTATGGCAGACTTTCTTGAAAATCCCGGCAATATTATTGGTATATCCTGTTTTTCAAAAGAATTACCATATGCAGTCCTTTTGAGCAGGGAATTGAAAAAATTATATCCTTCTGTGAAAATAATACTTGGCGGGTGCGGCCCTACGGGAGTAGCTGAAAAACTGATAGAATATTTTGACTCAATAGATTTTGTCGTAACAGGTGAAGGTGATGTAACGGTTGTGGAATTGTTAGATGCCATAGAAGGCAGAAGACATTTCGACAGTGTAAAAGGTATAGTGTTTAAAAGTGACGGCAACGTTATTGTTACACAGGTAAGAGAAAGAATAAAGGATATTGACTCACTCCCCCCTGCAGCATATCATCATATAAATCTGTCCTTTTATGACAGTCTTTATCTGTCGTGGAGCAGAGGATGTCCCTATAGATGCACCTTTTGCGATCAGGGCAGTTTCTGGAAAGGAAAACTTGTTAATAGAAGTTTTCAGAATGTCTTTACCGAACTTGATGGCCTGTCAGAATTGAAATCTTACTGTGAGATTACCTTTGCCGATAATATATTCTGTCATAATAAAGAAGATTTTAAGAGATTTTTTGAAGAATATAAAAAGAGAAATTATAATTTTAAATTCAATATGTGCAGAAGACTAGATGATATAGATGATGACATACTTGATATGGCAGGAGAACTTAACTGCCAGGTGGTTTTTTTCGGAGTGGAGTCAGGAAGCCCGTATGTGCTTGAAGAGATAAAGAAAAATATTCATGTAGATATAAAAGAAATACTCTTAAAAACAACAGATAAAATACCTGTGTCTGCGGCAAGTTTTATCTTTAATTTTCCTTTTGAAACAATATATGATTTCCTTGATACAATGAATTTTATTCTGAATCTGTTCCTTACAAAAACAGAGAACTATCTTCATATTCATCTTCATTATCTTATTCCCATAGCAGGAACTGAAATATACAGAAAATACGGAGATAAGCTCCTGTACAGGGAATTCGGTAATATTCTTACATCAGGGAGAAACATGGAGGAATATGAACATTATAATCTTGAGGAAAATAAGAAAAATTTAACATTTCCTCCTTTAAGTGAAAAAAAGAGTAACTATGACAGTAACATAAAAGAACTTGTAAAAAAATACGGTGATACTTTTATCTCATATTATATATATGAATCTGTTGACAGGGAAACAAAGGAAAAATTCCTCAAATGTTTCAGAAGATCCCTCAGAACCGGTATAATGGATTATTTCTTCAAACACAGCAGATACAGTATTTTTATGGGTAGAGAGAAATTTTATATCCTGTCGGAACCTTCTTCCGAGCGTGATAACGCCATATATGTCAGAGTGGATAAGAACAATATAGACGATTTGTCTGAATTTTTATCTCATAAAAACAAAAAGAATCTCTTTATTTACCATGATGGTCTTTCTGAAGACGAAATTAATAAATTAAAATATTCACTGGAAGGATTTAACTATATACTCTTAAAACCTTTCCATGACAAAAATACCTGCAAAGAATGTCCTTCCCTGTTTTCTGTAGAAAACGATAAAATAGTTTTCTGTGGAGGAAAAGGAGGCAGGTATTTTAATTTTTATTCTTCCAGGGAAGAAATTTATAAGGAATTTTTGAAAAGAGGAATCTCAGGGTGTTGTTTTGATTTGTGACGCGTAACGCGTTACGCGAGGTGAACAATATTTATTATTCATCTTCATTTTTCACTACTTATAGCTTCTTACCGGGGTAAGCATAAATAATATATGTATGCTCTCATGACGCGTTACTTGCTTATGCTCAGCTCGGTAATGGTTTCCTGGATTTACTTTATGATCTGAAAGAGTGATATTATTTTATGATAGTAAAATTTATTAAGTTTTTTGCAGTAGGCCTGTTAAATACCTTTGTAGATCTGGGTATATTGAATATTTTGCTTTTTACTACAGGTCTTGGCCATAAAGGGGGAGTCATATACAGTATCTTTAAAGCTCTTTCTTTTTCTGCTGCTGTTATTAACAGTTATTATTTTAATAAATTATGGGTTTTTAAAGGACAGGGACAGAAAAACGTAGCAACACAGTTTCCCACTTTTTTATTGATAAGTATTACAGGGGGATTCATCAATGTTTCTGTTGCCACTGCAGTAGTTACATCTGTGCCGGCAATCCTTGTTCCTCTGCGGCTCTGGCCTACTGTCGGCGCTCTGTGCGGTTCACTTACAGCTTTTACCTGGAATTTTCTCGGTTATAATTATATTGTTTTCAAGGGGAAAAGTGAGTTGTGAGTCGTGAAAAGTGAGAAGTGAAACTTAGTACCGCTCCAAATAAATTCATACCCATATTAAAACCTGTCCCTGGCCGGACTCTTCCGGAAAAGATATGATCCTGTTGCGTGGC
>CAYSLJ010000033.1:0-49360 GCA_964431735.1 uncultured Synergistia bacterium
GGATGATAACCGTTCTAACAATTTGCCAGGGTTATTTTCTTACAGTCCCTAATTAAATTTTAATAAGTTATAAAATATACTATAAAAAAGCTGATAGCTGATAGCTGATAGCTGATAAATATTTTAGCTCAATTAACAGAGAGTGTCAAATTGTAGATTTTTTTTTCTGAAGAAGGAGTTACCCATGAATTAGAGAAAACTTATAATAATTTTTTATAAAACAAAGGAAAGGAGTTTTAGCTAATATGGTTAAACAAAAAATGGAGCCCTTTGACGGTAATACTGCAGCCAGTTATGTCGCCTATGCATTCAGTGAAGTGGCAGCAATATATCCGATTACACCGTCATCTGTAATGGGCGAACTGGCAGACGAATGGGCTGCCCAGGGCAGAAAAAATATATTCGATCAGGTATTGAAGGTCGTACAGATGCAGTCAGAAGGAGGAGCAGCAGGAGCAGTTCATGGTTCCCTCAGCGCAGGTGCCATGACTACAACCTATACAGCATCACAGGGACTGTTACTTATGTTCCCCAATATGTTCAAAATCGCAGGAGAAATGCTTCCCACAGTATTTCACGTATCTGCCCGTTCTCTTGCATGTCAATCATTGTCCATATTCGGAGATCATTCCGATGTTATGGCAGCAAGAAGCACAGGCTTTGCCTTAATGGCAGCAGGCTCTGTCCAGGAAACACTGGACCTTGCCATTGTATCACATCTTGCCACTCTCAAATCAAGAGTACCTTTTGTAAACTTCTTTGACGGTTTCAGAACATCTCATGAAATTATGAAGGTTTATGTACCTGACTATAAGGATATGAAAGATCTCTTAGAATTAGACTATGTTCTTCAATTTCGAGACAGAGCCCTGAGACCTGACAAACCCTATGCAAAAACAGGCGCTCAGAATCCTGACGTTTATTTTCAGGGAAGAGAAACAAGTAACAAATACTATGAAGTTACACCTGCCATAGTTCAGGAATATATGGATAAAGTAGCGGAGAAATTTGGCCGTCAGTATCATCTCTTTGATTATATAGGAGCAAAAGATGCTGAAAAGGTAATTATTGCCATGGGCAGCGGATGTGAAGCTATTGAAGAATGTGTAAATTATCTCACCAAAAAAGGAGAAAAAGTAGGAGCAATAAAAGTCCGTCTCTACAGACCTTTCTCCGTAGAAGCTTTTAAGAAAGCCATACCGGAAAGTGTAAAGAAAATAGCAGTCCTTGACAGAACAAAAGAACCGGGAGCCATAGGAGAGCCTCTCTATCTTGACGTTAAAACCGCTCTTTCAGATAAAAACCTTGTTATTATAGGCGGCCGTTACGGTCTTTCTTCAAAAGAATTTACACCGACTATGGTAAAAGCTGTATATGATCATCTCGACAATGAATGTTTCCATGACTTTACAGTAGGTATTACTGATGATGTAACACACAGATCCGTAAAGATAAGGGAAGACATATCTGCAGAACAGAAAGGTATAGTAAGATGTAAATTCTGGGGTCTCGGTTCGGACGGAACTGTAAGTGCAAATAAAAACTCCATAAAAATCATATGTGACCATACAGATATGTTCGGCCAGGGTTATTTTTCCTATGATTCAAAGAAATCAGGAGGCATTACAGTATCACATCTCCGTTTCGGTAAAGAACCAATTCAGTCTACCTATTTACTGAAAGAAGCAGATTTTGTGGCATGCCATAATCCTGCCTATATAGGAAGATACGACCTTCTGGAAGGTATTGTTGAAGGAGGAACATTCCTTCTCAATTCTCCGTGGAAATCAGAAGACGTATTTGACCATCTTACTGAAGATCTTCAAAAAACCATTATAGATAAAAAACTTAAATTCTATAATATTGATGCCCTCAAGATTGCAGAAGACGTAGGGCTGGGGAATCGTATAAGCACTGTCATGCAGGCTGCATTCTTCAAGATTTCAGGCGTTCTGGATGAAAAAGAAGCTATAGAACTTGTAAAAGGTGCTATCAAGAAAACCTTCGGTAGAAAAGGTGAAAATATTGTAAAAATGAACTGGGACTGTGTTGACAGAACTTCAGAAGCCCTTGTTCAGGTTAAAGTGCCGGAAACTATTACAAAATCTGCAAAGGTACCCAAATTAATACCTGATGATGCTATACCTTTTGCCCATGATGTAATAGAACCGATTATGCATCTCAAGGGAGACCATATACCGGTATCCAAAATGCCACTTGACGGATATACACCTACTGCTACAACAAAACTGGAAAAAAGAGGAGTTGCACCTTTTGTTCCTCACTGGATAGCAGAAAACTGTATACAGTGCAATCAGTGCTCTTTTGTATGTCCTCATGCAACAATAAGAGCAAAACAGATTGATCCTGCAGATCTTAATAATGCACCTGCCACATTCAATACTCTGAAATCCAGTACAAAGAACACCAGAGATCTGAAATATAAAGTTCAGGTATATATTGAAGATTGTGTCGGATGCGGTTCATGTGTACAGACATGTCCTGCAAAGACAAAAGCCCTTGAGATGAAACCCCTTGCTGAAGAAAGAGAAAAAGGAGAAGCAAAGAATGCAGAATTCTTTGATAAACTCCCTGACAATGTAGTTGACGGTATCGATCCCAATACGTTGAAAGGCAGTCAATTCCTTCAGCCATTATTTGAGTTCTCCGGAGCCTGTGCCGGATGCGGTGAAACTCCCTATGTAAAACTTACAACCCAGTTATTCGGAGACAGAATGATTATAGCCAATGCTACAGGATGTTCTTCTATTTATGGAGGAACATTCCCGACCATGCCTTACTGTGTAACAAAATCCGGTAAAGGACCTGCATGGGCAAATTCTCTGTTTGAAGATAATGCTGAATATGGATTTGGCTTCCGTCTTGCTGTAGACTCAAACAGAAAACAGCTTGCCTATAATGTGGATAAATTACTCGAAGTCGGTACAACTCCTGCTCTTGAAGAAGTTTTAAAAAAGGGCAAAGAATTATGGAAAGCTGTAAATAATGAGGCAAAAGACAATGCGGAAAAAATAAAAGCATTACTGCCTGAGGCTTTAAAATCTGCACAAAGCGAGAATATTCCTGTCATCAAAAAGATTATAGAACTTCAGGATTATTTTGTTGATAAGAGCATATGGGCCTTCGGAGGAGACGGATGGGCTTATGATATAGGTTATGGCGGTCTTGACCATGTCCTTGCCTGTGGTTATAATGTCAATGTTCTTGTACTTGATACAGAGGTATATTCAAATACAGGCGGACAATCTTCTAAAGCAACACCTCTTGCATCAACAGCAAAATTTGCTACAGCAGGCAAACGTACAGGCAAAAAAGATCTGGGGCTTATGGCAATGTCCTATGGTTATGTATATGTAGCATCTGTTGCTATGGGAGCAAATAAAAACCAGACTCTAAAAGCATTCCTTGAAGCAGAATCCTATGAAGGACCATCACTTATAATAGCCTATTCACCCTGTATAAACCATGGTATCAATATGAGTAAATCACAGGATGAAGAAAGGCTTGCAGTAGAATGCGGTTACTGGCCTCTTTACAGATATGACCCACGACTTGCTGAAGCAGGTAAGAATCCTCTTATATTCGAATCTAAAGAACCAAAAGAAGCTTTTTCAAATTATCTAAACAATGAAAATCGTTACAGGATGTTAAAACGCATATGTCCTGACGAAGCACAATCTCTATTTGAAGCAGCAGAAAAAGATGCAAAGAGAAGATTTGAATATTATAAAAAACTTGCAGGGCTGCAGTATTAAGAAGCAGTAGTAGTGAATGGTGAGTAGTGAGAGGTGAATAAATCACTTCTACTCACTACTCACTACTCACTACTCATTTTATTATGATAAACAAAAACTTCTGGAAAAACAAAAAAATATTTTTAACAGGCCATACAGGTTTTAAAGGTTCATGGCTTTGTCTCTGGCTTTCTTCCCTCGGTGCAGATATAACAGGTTATGCTCTCAGTCCTCCGACAGAACCGGCTTTGTTCAATCTATGCCGGATTGATAAACTCGTTAATTCTATAATCTCTGATATAAGGAACAGAGATAGGTTGAAGAAAAAAATGATTGAAACAGAGCCTGATATAGTTATACACATGGCAGCACAGCCAATCGTGAGAGAATCATACATAAATCCGGTTGAGACCTATGAAATAAATGTCATGGGCACAGTAAATATGCTGGAAGCAGTAAGGGTATGTAAAACAGTGAGAGCAGTTATCAATGTAACGACAGACAAATGCTATGAAAACAAAGAATGGCTCTGGGGTTACAGAGAACATGACCCTCTATGCGGTTATGACCCCTATTCAAACAGCAAGTCCTGTTCGGAACTCGTAACAAGTTCCTACAGGAATTCCTTTTTCAATCAGAAAGATGATAAATCTCATAAAGCAGGCCTTGCATCGGCAAGATCAGGAAATGTCATAGGAGGAGGAGACTGGGCTAAAGACAGACTGATACCTGATTGTATCAGATCAATTCTGAAGAAAGAGAAAATAATCATAAGAAATCCTAACTCTATAAGGCCATGGCAGCATGTGCTGGAACCTCTGAGCGGTTATATACTACTGGCAGAAAAACTTTATAAAAATAGCTCTAAATATTCGGAAGGATGGAATTTCGGACCTGACGATAAGGATACAAAACCAGTAGAGTGGATCGTAAGAAAAATATGTGAGAAATGGGGGTATGGAGCAGATTATAAAATAGATAAAGGAAAACATCCTCATGAAGCCCATTATCTTAAACTGGACTGCTCAAAAGTAAAATCTCGCCTCCGGTGGTATCCTCGATGGAATCTTGAGGAAGCTATAGATAAAATCATCGAATGGACAGCAGCCTATAAAGATAAAAAAGATTTAAGAGAAATATGCTTGAAACAGATAGAGGAATATATGAGTAATAAAAGATATATGGAATAATATAAGGGAGGTATTTCTCATGCATAGAGCAATAGAAGCTTTTTATGAAAACGGAGAGATTAAACTTCTGGAAGATCTGGGGGTAAAAAAAGCAAAATTATATATCATAGTAATAGAAGATGAAACAGAAAATTTCCAGTGGAATATTGATGATGAAAGTAAAATATTAAATACAATCACTGCAAGAACAATAGAAGAATGGCATAACGATGAGGAAGATAAGATATGGAAATAAATATTGGAGACATTATTTTAGCTAAAATTATATTTACAGATTTATCTCAAACTAAATTAAGGCCAGTAATGATAATAAAAAAGTTAAATTATAGTGATTTTCTTGCTTTACCTGTAACCAGCCAGAAATCGGATAAAATATTACCGAATGAAATACTTATAAAAAAAGATAATTTTGAGACAGGCACGATTCCGGTAACTTCAAAAATAATACTATCAAAACCTCTTGTAATTCATAAAGATATATATATAAAAACCTTCGGTAAAGTAAAAAAAGATTTCCTTGAAAACATATTGAGAAAACTGACAATAGATGCTGCAGTCAACCACTATGAAGTAAAGCATAAAAAAGATAAACCTTTTCATCAGGGAGATAATATAACCTACGGAGGAAGAATTTTTGACGAAAAAGAAATTATAAATCTTATAGATTCATCCCTCGACTTCTGGCTTACCACAGGAAGATATGCAGAAAAATTTGAACATGAGTTTGCTGAATTCCTGGGAGTAAAACACTGTTCTCTTACAAATTCCGGTTCATCGGCAAACCTCCTTGCTTTCATGGCTCTCACATCAAAAGAACTCGGCTCACGAAGAATAAATAAAGGTGACGAAGTGATAACAGTGGCAGCAGGATTTCCTACTACAGTAACACCGATAATACAGTACGGAGCAGTACCTGTTTTTGTGGACATAAGTCTTCCCTCTTACAATATAGATACAGGTAATCTCGAAAAAGCACTCTCAGAAAAAACAAAAGCTGTATTTCTTGCCCATACTATGGGTAATCCCTTCGATTTGCAGAAAGTGAAAGATTTCTGTGGCAGACATAATCTATGGCTTATAGAAGATAACTGTGATTCCCTGGGGGCAAAATATTTATATAAGGGAGAATGGAAATACACTGGAACAATAGGACATTTAGGGACATCAAGCTTCTATCCTCCCCATCATATGACCATGGGAGAAGGGGGAGCAGTATATACACAGGATACACGGTTAAAAAGACTTGTAGAATCTTTTCGTGACTGGGGCAGAGACTGCTGGTGTATGTCAGGTCATGATAATACGTGCAAAAAACGATTCAATCAGCAATTCGGAGAATTACCTTTCGGATATGATCATAAATATGTCTTTTCACATTTAGGTTATAACCTGAAGGTAACAGATCTTCAGGCATCCATAGGATGTGCTCAACTGAAGAAACTCCCTGATTTTATTCAGGCAAGAAAGAAAAACTGGAAATTATTGAGAGAAGGTCTGAAAGATTTATCTGATAAATTTATATTGCCGGAAGCTACAAAAAATTCAGATCCGAGCTGGTTCGGGTTTTTGCTGACAGTAAAAGAAGAGGCAGGTTTTACAAGGGACGACATAGTGGAATATCTTGAGACAAATAAGATACAGACGAGAATGCTCTTTGCAGGAAACCTGATAAAACATCCATGTTTTGATGAAATGAGAAAAGAAGGTAAAGGATACAGAATTGCAGGAGACCTGGCAATTACTGATAAAATAATGAAGGATACATTCTGGATTGGAGTATATCCCGGTATGACAGAAGAAATGATTTATTTTATTATTAAAACGATTAATAAATATACTGAAAAAAATTCAGTCAAAAATTTCACATTATAAATCTGGAACAGAAAGGATTTGAATAAATGTTAGTAAGTATTATTGTTCCTGTATATAATGCTGAAAATTTTTTAAACAGGTCTATTAACAGTGTATTAAATCAGAGTTATAAAAAGCTTGAGCTTATACTCGTTAATGATGGCTCCACTGATAACAGCGAAAAGATATGTAACAATTACGGCATGACCGATAAAAGAATTAAAGTGATTTCTAAAAAAAACGGCGGCCCTGCTGCAGCAAGGAATACAGGTGTCAGTTATGCTACAGGATACTTTATATTTTTTCTTGATGCAGATGATTTTATCGAAGAAAATGCCATAGAAAGATTAATCACTATTTATAACCAGTATCAACCTGATATGGTTATGGGAAATTTTAATAAGCTTGAAAAAAATAATGAAATAATAAAACAAAAAGTTTCATTTCACCCGGACAATGAGCTTTTTCAGGAGCATATTAAAGAATTATCAAAAACAGATATTGTAAATTATGTAAGACATTTTCTTAAACATCCAAGTAACCATCTAATCAGTTACTGCTGGGCACGGTTATATAAATCATCAATTATTAAAGAAAATGATATAGCGGCAAATAAAGACATGCGTCTTTTTGAAGATTTCGTTTTTAATCTGGATTATCTGAAATATACCAGTAAAATTGTATTTCTTAATGAAGGTATATATATATATGTTATGCACAGCAGCCATATATCTGCCAGTATGGCTATTGTCAACAGTGATAGTTTAATCCATGACATGGAGATCTTCAGGATTAAAGCAAGTGAATTTCTTCAGAAAAAAAATACCGGCAAAGGAAAGAAATTGAGTAAAACTGATATAAAACAGGAAGTAGGTCACACACTTATTCATTATGTTATTATATTTTTGATTCGTTCATGCAGGTTACTCAATAAAAATAATAGAAACATAATTTACAGAGAAATAGAAAAACTTATAAATGCCGATATTCTTAAAGATAGTTTACAGTATTATTCACCATCAAAGGGTAATAGCAAAATACTGCCTTTATTAATGAAGCATAAATTAATTGATTTACTTATGGATTATTGCCAGTACAGGGCTTATAAAAGATATGGGAAACCGGAGGAAGATATAAAAAATGAATAAAAAAGATATTATAAGTGAAATCAAAGCAACAGAACTACCAGTCATAATATACGGAGCAGGTGTTGTTGGCAAAACTCTACTGACTATCTGTAAAAATGAAGGGATTAAAATCGAGTGTTTTTGTGATAGCAGCAAAAAAGTAGCTCAGTCAAATTTTTGTGACATGAAAGTAATATATGCCCATGATTTAAAACATAAGTATAGAGATGCCATATTTTTAATATCATCTGCAGCTATAAAAGATGTTGTTGATTTACTTATAAATTCAGGATTTTCAAACTGGTATGCCGGTGGTTTATTATTAAAAGATATGGATGTTTCTCAAAATCAAACGGACAGTTCTATAGATTATACTAAATTTGCACTGGAAAATTGCATATTATGTCACGATGGCTATCTAAATCCTGATAAACTTTTTTTAAGAAGTATTGACCTTATCATTACAGAGCGTTGTTCTTTAAAGTGCAGGGATTGCTCCAATCTTATGCAGTATTACGAAAAGCCTGAAGACTGTAATATAGATATGTTATTAAAGTCTATTGATATTTTTTTTACAGTATTTGACGAAGTTATGGATTTTCGGCTTATCGGTGGAGATGTATTTATGAACAAAAACTGGCACATAATAGTCAGAAAACTGTCAGATGAAACAAGAGCAAAAAGAATCGTATTATATACAAACGGAACTATTATTCCTCAGAAGAAATATATTCCGGTGTTAAAAAATGATAAAGTACTTATTATTGCAACTAATTATGGTGCCTTATCAAAAAAGCTGGGAGAACTAAAAAAAATGATGGAAGAAAATAAAATCGCTTATTACATACTCGAAATAACAGAGTGGCTTGATTGTTCATCCATTACACCACATAATCGCAATGTCGAACAAAATAAAGAAATATTTAAAAACTGCTGTGCAAAAAATATGGCCACTTTATCTGACGGAAAATTATTCAGATGTCCTTATGGAGCCAATGCACACAGACTGAAGGCAGTACCGGACAGCAAGAGAGATTATGTTGATCTGTTTCACCTGTCTGACACTGAAGATAGAAAAAACATAAAAAATAATGTCAGAAAATATCTTTTAAATAAAGATTATCTTGATTTATGTGATTATTGCAGCGGCAGACCATTATCTGGTAATGAAATACCACCTGCTATACAGACAAAAAAACCTTTAACATATAAAAAATATGAAAGATAAAAAAACTTATTCTGTAAATTCAGAGGATAATGGCATTTAGTTAAGAAAAATATAGTAATCTGAATAAATGTCAAAAATTAAGAAAGGTAATTCTATGGAAGGACAACATTTAAAACCACAGGAAGCAAAGAGAAGAAATCAATTAAAAGAAGAAAAACCATATGTTTATGAAAAAATTATAAAATTCGCTGAAAAACTCAACAGTGGAGAAAGTATTGCCATAATACAATTTCAGTATAATTACACCTGTAATTTCAAATGTCAGCACTGCTCTGTAAAAAGATTTCAGGGAAAAAAAGAAGGAAGACAGTTTACCATAGAAGATGTAAAAAATCTTTTTCAACAGGCAGATGAAATGGGACTTGCCCGTGTTACTATTACCGGAGGAGAACCACTTGTATTTAAAGATTTAGATGAGCTTGTAGCGGCAATTGATCCTCAAAAATTCTATATAAACTGTGATACGAACGGCTGGCTTTTAGATGAAGAAAAAGCCAGACACCTAAAGAGTATAGGCATTGACAGAATTCAATTGAGTATTGATAGCCTGAATGAAAAAGAACATGATGATTTCAGACAGACCAGAGGTTCTTATAAAAGAACACTGAAAGCAGTTGATGCTGCATTGAGTGCAGATTTAGCTATATTCATACAAACTGTTGTTACCAGACAGCGACTCAGAACAGACGAGTTTATTGAATTTATCAAATATTTCAATAAAAAAGACATAGGAGTTTTTGTAAGTTATGCAAAACCAGTAGGTTCATGGGAGGGACATTTTGATGTTCTTGTAGACAGAGAAGACATGAAATATATGGAAGAACTGGAAAAAAAATATAAGGTTTTTACTCATTTAACACCGGGCTATGGGCTTAACATGGGATGTATAGCTGTCAAGGGAATGTTCTCTGTCACCCAGTACGGAGATGTATTGCCATGTCCTTATATTCATACATCCATAGGGAATGTTTTTGAAGAACCGCTAAAAGATATAATTCAAAGAGGACTGGATATTAAATATTTCGGAGAACATATTGACACATGCCTTATTGCAGAAGACAGGGATTTTATTGATAAATATGTAGTGGGCAGGATATACAATAAGCCGTTACCTGTCCCATGTTCTGAAGTCTTTACAGAAGAAGACAAAACGATAAAGAGATTTAATGAAGGAATCTAAAAATCTGTTTACAGGTCAGGATACTGGAAAATTATGAATATTTCAGATGCCATATCATTTCTGTCCCGGGAAGTTCCAAATCCATCGGAGGGTTTACCTGATGAACTTTTCTATTACATAAGCAGAACAACTCCTCTGGTGAATGTTGATCTTCTGATAAAAGATGAAAAAGGACGGACTCTTCTGGCCTGGCGTGATGATATTTATGCAGGAAAAGGGTGGCATATACCGGGCGGTATCGTAAGATTCAAAGAAAGGCTGGAAAAAAGGATTGAAAAAGTAGCTGAAAGTGAAATAGGCTCCACTATAAGCTTCGACTCTGTTCCGGTTGTATTGAATCAGCTTATACATACTGAACGTGATGTAAGAAGCCATTTCATTTCAATTCTATACAGATGTTTTCTCTCAAGCGATTTTATTCCGGTAAATAAAGGGCTTACAGATAGAGACAGAGGTTATCTTATGTGGCATGATAGTTGTCCGGATAATTTACTGGCATATCATGAAATATATAGAAGCTATATATAACCATAACAGGAGGTTTTATAATTGAAAGCAAAAGATATCAGCGGACATGCACCTGGCGGAAAAAGGACAAAACTGGCAGAAGTCCTTCCTCTTGATACGCCATTTGTGCTTCAGATATTTCCTATTTATGCCTGCAATTTTGCTTGTAATTATTGTATTTTTTCCATAGATAAATCCAGAAGAGGTTTTATTTCAGATAAAATTATTATGGATTTAGATTTATATAAAAAATGTATAGACGATATGACCATGTTTCCTGACAAAATAAAGGTACTTCGCTTTGTAGGAATAGGAGAACCTCTTTTGCACAAACATATAGCAGATATGGTTAAATATGCTGTTTCAAAAGCTGTGGCAAATACAGTGGAAATATTAACAAATGCATCACTTCTGACTCCACAGTTATCTGACTCTCTTATATCGGCAGGATTATCAAGATTGGTCGTATCTCTCCAGGGAACAACGCAGGGCATGTACAGGAAAGTATGCGGAATAGATATAGACTTTGAAAAATTTATTCAGAATTTGAAGTATTTTTTTGATAATAAAGGCGCAACACAGGTATATATAAAAATTATAGATTGTGCCCTTAATGACAGGGAGGATGAAGAAAAATTTTATGAAATCTTCGGTAACCTGTGTGATACCATAGCAATTGAACATGCAGTTCCAATTCATTCAGGAGTAGCCTATGAGGATATATTAAAAGATAAAGATAATTCCTTAACACAATTTGGTCTGCCTGTTTCAGAAGTTCAAATTTGTCCCCAGCCTTTTTTCACTATGCAGATTAATCCGGACGGGAAAGTCGTGCCATGTTTCTCCTTTGAATATCCTGAAATTATAGGTGATTGTAATAATCAATCAGTATATGAAATATGGAACGGAAAAGATGCACAAAAATTCAGGCGTATTATGCTGGACGGAAGTAGAAATGTATGCTCCATATGTGCCGACTGTAACATAATTAAGTACAGATTATTTCCTGAAGATGTTTTAAATAATGATGTTGAGAGGCTTAAAAAATTTTATGAATAAACATATTGCCATACTTGGTTCTACATCTCACATAGCAAAGGGAGTAATAAGTAAATTTCTCAGGAACAGCGAATTTATCTTACATCTCTATAGCAGGTCACCGGAGAAAGTCAGAACTTTTCTCCAATCCTATGGAAAACCTGATGGAAAGAACATCATTATTAACAGGGGGTACAGTGAATTTAGCACAAACTCTTATGATGTAATCATTAACTGTGTCGGAGTGGGAACAATGAAAAGTGTAGAAAAAAAATACAGCGACTATTTCATGGTCACTGAAAGATATGATAATCTGATTATAGAATATCTCATCAATAATCCCGGTGCCCTTTATATCAGTTTCAGCAGCGGCGCAGTTTATGGTAGAAAATTCTCCGCACCTGCCGGAGAAAAAACCAGAAACAATATAGAGGTAAATTATATAACCACTGAAGATTACTACGGTATTGCCAGACTTAATGCAGAAGCAAAGCATCGCTCCTTTAAAGATTTAAATATTGTTGATCTCAGGATTTTCTCTTATTTCAGCAGATTTATAGATCTGACTGATGGCTATTTTATCACGGAAATACTGAATTGTATATTGAATAAGAAAATACTTATAACCAGTAATATAAATTTTACCCGTGATTACCTCCATCCTGAAGATCTTTACAGGGCAATAAGAAAATCTATGGATACAGGAAAACTCAATGGGACATTTGATATAACCAGTGCCTGTCCTGTAGAAAAAACGGAAATTCTTGATTATTTTTCATCAGAATATGGTTTACAATATGAAAAAAGAGAATCTTCAGAGCATTTCAGCCCGACAGGTTCGAAAAATATTTACTGTTCTAACTATAACAATGCCAGTTCTATAGGCTACAAGCCTGTTTTTACGTCCATAGATACTATTAAAGAAGAAGCAAAATATATTTTAAAGAATAATATGAAATAGAAAAAAATTTTCCGGCAGGTATGACCGGAGCTGTCATAACCAAATATGGAAATCGACAGACAGTGAGCGTAAGACTTAGGGGTTGTCAAGAAATAACCTCATCATATTTACAGTATATATCGTGACGCGTAACGCGTAACGCGTGACGCGAGGATGATAACCATTCTAATAATTTGCCAGGGTTATTTTCTTACAGTCTCTTAATCATTTTCATATAAATATCAAAGAAGAGGTTTAAATTCGTTAAGATATTAACGAAGAAATTATTTAACATATGAAATTTATCAGTATTGTTACACAGTGCTATAATGAAGAAGAGAATATTGAAAATATATACAATCAGGTAAAAGATGTTATGAACAAACTTGAAGGATACAGTTATGAACATATTTTTATAGATAATTCTTCTAAAGATAAAACTGTTACAATATTAAAAGCTATTGCGGAAAAAGACAAAAACGTTAAAATAATTGTAAATGCAAGGAATTTCGGCCATATTCGTTCTCCCTATTATGCTCTTCTTCAGGCTAAAGGAGAAGCAGCTATTTCAATTGTTGCAGATCTACAGGATCCGCCTTCAATGATTCCTGATTTTATAAAGAAATGGGAAGAAGGTTATAAAATAGTTGTTGCCGTTAAAAAGAAGAGCAGAGAATCTATTATTATGTTTGCAATCAGAAAGTTATATTATAATCTTATCGGTAACTTATCTGAAATAGATCTGGTTAAAAATTTTACAGGTTTTGGCTTATACGATAAAAGGGTAATTGAAGTTCTCAGAGAAATAAATGATCCTTATCCATATTTCAGAGGACTTATCTGTGATATAGGATTTCAAAGAGCAGAAGTCGAATATACTCAACCACGGAGAGAAAGAGGTATCACAAAAAATAACTTCTATACTCTCTATGATATGGCTATGCTCGGTATAACCAATCACTCAAAAGTTCCACTGAGACTGGCTACAATGTGTGGCTTTATGTTGTCTATTATCTTTTTATTTACAGGAGTGGTTTATTTAATTTACAAACTTGTAGACTGGCAAAATTTTCAACTGGGTATAGCTCCTGTAATGATCGGGCTTTTCTTTTTTGCTTCTGTACAATTATTTTTCATAGGCATTCTTGGTGAATATATTGGCTCAATACATACACAGGTATTAAAAAGACCACTTGTAGTGGAAAAAGAAAGAATTAATTTTGACTGACAAGGGGAGGTATATATTATGATAGATCTAAAATCAAGACCACTTTTTATTTTCGAAATGGCAAATAATCATCAGGGTATATTAAAACATGGCCTGAAGATTATAAGAGAAATAAAAGAAGTATCTAAAAATTTTGACTTTAATTTTGCCTTCAAACTTCAGTACAGGCATTTAGATACTTTTATTCATCCTGATTTTAAAGATAATAATGAATTTAAATATATAAAAAGATTTTCCCAGACAAGATTGAAAGAAGAAGAATTTAAAATATTAAGAGACGAACTGGAGAGATTGAATTTCAAGGCAATATGTACCCCTTTTGATGAAGAATCTGTAAATTTAATAGAAAAACACAATTACGATATAATCAAAATAGGCAGTTGCTCTTTTACGGACTGGCCGCTGCTGGAAAGAATTGCAAAAGCAAATAAACCTGTTATAGCTTCTACTGCAGGTATAGAATTAAAAGATATAGATAATGTAGTGAATTTCTTCACAAACAGAAGAGTACCTCTATCCATTATGCACTGTGTTGCAGAATATCCTACAAAACCGGAAAATCTTCAATTAAATCAAATAGATCTATTCAAAAATAGATATAAAGATTTAGCTACAGGTTATTCAACTCATGAAGACCCGGAAAACTATACATCTGTCAAACTTGCTATTGCCAAGGGAGCAGTAATATTTGAAAAACACATAGGAGTGGAAACAGAAGATATTAAACTGAATGCTTATTCGGCAAATCCTCAACAGGTTTATAACTGGCTAAAATCCGCCAGAGAAGCTTTTGACATGTGTGGTGTAAAAAATGAAAGATATCAGTTTACAGAAAAAGAAATCAATGATTTAAGAGGATTAAGAAGAGGAATATTTGTCAATAAATATGTTAAAACCGGAGAAATACTGGATAAAAATAACTGTTTTTATGCAATTCCATGGAAGCCGGGCCAACTCCAGGCAAATGATACATCGAAATATAAATATTATTATGCAGCTGTTGATATAGATAAAAACAGTCCTGTTATGGAAGATAATATAATATTAAAAGATATAAGAGTAATGGTACAGGGATATGTAAGCACCGTTATAGAACTTCTTAAGAAAAGCAATACTGTAATTCCTTTAAATACAAAATGTGAATTATCCCATCATTATGGAATCGAAAAGTTCAAAGAATTCGGTGCAACTATTATTGATTGCATAAACAGAGAATACTGTAAAAAAATTATTGTATTGCTTCCCGGTCAGAAACATCCGTCACATGCTCATAAACTGAAAGAAGAAACATTTAATGTAATATACGGAGAACTTAATCTGGATCTCGGAGGTTCTGTGAAAACCTATAGCAGGGGTGATATGATTCTTGTTGAAAGAAACATGAACCACAGTTTCAGCACTGTCAACGGTGCTGTTTTTGAAGAAATATCAACCACTCACTACAAAAATGACTCTTTTTATGATGACCGGACTATTATGGAAAATAGAGAGAGAAAAACAGAAGTTTATCTGACAAAGGAAATTTTGTAGAAGTGAGCAATTAAAAACAGTTACTCCGGGAGGTATTTTTCTATGATTAAATTATCAGACTATATAATAAATTTCATCGCAAATGCAGGAATAAAGCATATATTCATGCTATCAGGCGGAGGATGTATGCACCTTGTTGATTCAGTCGGAAGGTGTAAAAAAATTGAATATATATGTAATCTTCATGAACAGGCCTGTACAATAGCTGCAGATGCCTATGGACAGTATACCAATAATGTCGGAGTGGCTCTTGTCACTACAGGCCCGGGAGGGACAAATGCAATTACGGGCGTGGCAGGAGCATGGATCGACTCAACTCCTCTTCTGATTATATCGGGACAGGTCAAAACATCTGATCTTCTGGCGAAATATTCTGTAAGACAGATGGGTGTTCAGGAAGTCGATATAATATCTATGGTAAAATCTATTACAAAATATGCCGTAACTATCACTGAATCGACAGAAATCAGATATCATCTTGAAAAAGCTCTTTATATTGCAAAAACAGGAAGGCCTGGCCCTGTATGGCTTGATATACCACTTGATGTGCAGGCATCCATAATAGATGAACATACATTAAAAACCTTTATACCTCCGGAAAAAGATGAAAAAAAGAAAAATCATTTAAAAGAAAAGATTATAAAAATAATAGAACTTTTAAACAATTCGGAAAGACCTGTCATTCTGGCAGGTAACGGCATAAGACTGGCAAAAGCAGAAGAAGAGTTTCTCAGGCTCATAGATATATTAAAAATTCCTGTTTTAACGACATGGAAGATTATAGATCTTTTAGATAACGACCACCCCCTGTTTTCAGGGAGACCGGGAGCCATAGGACAGAGAGGGGCAAATTTTATACAGCAGAATGCCGATTTCTTTTTATCCATAGGGGCAAGGCTGGATTTCGGACAGACTGCTTATAATCACAGACATTTCGCAAGATGTTCAAAAAAAATTATAGTTGATATTGATGAAAAAGAAATAAGAAAATTACAGATGCCAGTTGATTTTCCTATTGTAATAGATGGGCGGGACTTTATCAGAGAATTTCTGAACAATATACATCTGGTAAAACAAAAAAGTATGTCCTGGCTTAATACGTGCAGAATGTGGAATGAAACATATCCTGTTATTCTGCACGAATACAGAGAACAGAAAGAACATGTGAACCTCTATGTTCTCATGGATGTCCTCTCCGACTTATCAACTGAGGAAGACATAATTATACCCGGCAGTTCCGGTTCCAGCGTAGAAATCTTCATGCAATCCTTTCGTGTAAAAAAAGGTCAGAGAATTATATTTAATCCCGGCCTGGGTGCAATGGGTTTCGGATTACCTGCCGCCATAGGAGCATGTATTGCAGGAGGGAAAAGGACAATCTGCATTAACGGAGACGGAGGATTTCAATTGAATATACAGGAACTGGAAACCATCAGAAGATTAAACCTTCCCATAAAATTTTTTATTATCAATAACGGAGGATACAGTTCCATAATGGCAACACAGAGGAATTATTTTAATGGGCGATATACAGGAAGTGAAAAAAACAGTAAACTGACTTTACCCGATATAAGGAGAATAGCTGAAGCCTATAATATAAAAAATGAAAAGCTAGAAAATCACAGTCATATAGAAAGTAAAATCAAAGAAGTCATAGAAACAGAAGGGCCATGTATATGTGAAGTCATGGTATCCCCTCTTCAGGCAACTATACCAAGAGTAAAATCCCATGTAAAATCGGACGGTTCAATGGTTACTTTACCTATGGAAGATTTATGGCCTTTCCTGCCAAGGGAAGAATTTTTAAAACATATGATTATTCCACCACTGGAAGAAAGTAAGAATTCAGAACTTATATGAAAACAATTGCATGGGATATAGATGATGTACTGAATGATCTTTTAAAAATATGGTTCAATAAACAATGGCTTACCGAACATAAGAAATGTACTGTTACATATGAAGATTTAACACAAAATCCTCCTCACAGGGTGCTTGACATATCTCTTACAGAATATCTGGACAGTCTTGACAATTTCAGATTAAATAAATATAAGGATTTAATATCCCCTGTTCCAGACATAATGGAATGGTTTTTAACATACGGGCACAATTACAGGCATATAGCTCTTACTGCCGTTCCGTTAAAGGCAAGTCATATATCTTCATCATGGCTCTTTACGCATTTTGGCAGATGGATAAGGACATTTCACTTTGTACCTTCAAAAAGAGAAGGGGAAGATTTACCTGTCTATGATAAGAATAAAGGAGAATATTTAAACAAAATCGGTAATGTAGATATATTTATAGATGACAGTGAAGAAAATATAAAATCTGCCGGGAAGGCAGGCGTAAAAACCCTGCTAATTCCCAGACCATGGAACAGCGAAAAAAAAAGTTTAAGAGAAATTCTTTATATATTATCAATCCTTTAACATTCAGTGAACCTGGAATGCAACAGGTAAAAAACTATCCAGAAAACTATAAATAATAAGTAGTGATTAAATAAAACCCACTCACCACACTCACTCAAAATTTATAAATGGTTACTAACTTGCCTGGAACGTTAATCAGAGCCTATCCGGGCGTTAATAAGGAACACATCGCGAGGTAAAATATGATAAATAACATTAAAGCAATAGCCTTTGATCTTGACGGGACTATCTATTACGGGAACAGACTCGTAGAAGGTGTTCTGGATTTATTTAAATACCTGAAAGAAAAAAATATAAAAACTTTTTATTTTACAAATAACTCCAGAAAAAGCCGGAAAGAAATATATGAAAAACTTTCACATATGGGATTTCAATTGACTATCCACGATATATATAGCTCCACAGGCGCAACTGCTCTATACATTACGGAACACAATATAAAACATGTTTACTGTCTCGGTTCCGACGGACTGGCTGAAGAATTAATAGCCCATCACATCAATATAAGTGATGACCCGGAAAAAGTACAGGCCCTGGTTATAGGACTCCATCATGATTTCGACTATGCAGGACTTGCCAAAGCTATAAATATAGTTATAAAAAGTAACTGTAACATTATAGCATGTAACCGTGACAGAACTTACCCGGTAGAAGATAATACATTAATGCCCGGATGCGGAGCCATTGTTGCTTCAGTAGAAGAAGCACTGAACAGAAAAATTGATTTTCTGGCAGGGAAACCAAATACATATATGATTGAACTGCTGGCAAAAGACTGGAATTTACAGAGGAATGAAATAATGATTGTCGGAGATTCCGTAGAAACAGATATAGAAATGGCCCGAAGATACGGATGTCCGTCTGTATTGATTGCTCCTGAAAAAATTTTTAATTGTGCCTATACGACAGTATTAGAGAATATTTTATTGATAAAAAAATTTTTCAGATAAAAATGTTCATCAATAAAGGTGTTTTAATATGAACTTTATAAAAATGCATGGTCTAGGAAATGATTTTATAATTATAGACGGGAAAAATTTTTCACATACATGTTCACTTTTTTCACTTAAAGCCTGTAACCGTCACACGGGAATAGGAGCAGACGGAGTAATATTCATTTATCCATCTGAAAAAGCATCTCTCAGGATGAGACTTTTTAATTCAGACGGTTCAGAGGCCGAAATGTGCGGAAACGGCATAAGGTGCCTTGCAAAATATGCTTTTGAATCCGCCATGGTAAAAGAAAAAAAATTCGCCATAGAAACAGGTGCAGGGCTGATAGTGACGGAAATAATAGAAGAAAAAGGAACTATAACAGAAATCCTTGTCGACATGGGAGAACCTTCTTTCAGGGAAATTTCTCATGTTATAGTAGATGAAAAAACATTTAACTATACTTCTGTATGGACAGGAGTGCCCCATACAGTAATTTTCCAAATACCGGAAGACTGGGAAGAAAAAGGCAGGAAAATAGAAATCAATCCACTTTTCCCTGAAAAAACAAATGTAGATTTTGTCCATGTCATAAATAAATATGAAGCTTCCGTTAAAGTCTGGGAAAGAGGTGCAGGGAAAACTCTTGCATGCGGCACAGGTGCCTGTGCAGTACTGGCAGCAGGAGCAAAAAGCAATCTCCTGGCCAGAAAGGCAACAATAAACCTTCCAGGAGGATCTCTTATGATAGAATGGTCAGAAAAAGACAACCACATATATATGACAGGGCCGGCAGAAGAAATTTTCAGAGGAGTATGTTCGGAGAAAATACTCGGAAAATGGCTTATAGAAAAGAACTGATTTTGACTTTATAATATTTTTTATAATCTATTGTCAACTTCATCTTTTTTTACTATAATCAAAGATTATAAATTTTACTATAAGATTATTGTACGTTTTTATAAAAGAATCGGTCATTTATATTCGGGTTATGAGTAATAATACTTATAACCCATTAAATATATAAAGCATATGAACGAAATTAACAGAATAATAAAATCTCTCGGTATAGTTTTCGGTGATATAGGCACAAGCCCTATATATACCCTCACAGTGGTATTCCTCATGGTTCCCAAAACCGAAGCCAATATTATGGGTGTCCTGTCACTCGTATTCTGGACTCTGACTATACTGGTTTCTCTGGAATATGCATGGCTTGCCATGAGCCTTGGTAAAAAAGGAGAAGGTGGCACTATTGTATTAAAAGAAATACTTGTAAGCAAACTTAAGTCAGGGAAACAGATAGCTTTTATTACATTTCTTACTTTCATAGGTGTGTCATTACTTGTAGGTGACGGTGTAATTACACCTGCCATAAGTATATTGAGTGCGGTAGAAGGTATTCACCTGATACCTGAATTCTCTCAAACTGCGCAGCTAACACTTATTATCATAGCATCTGTAATTGCGATAGGGCTCTTTTCCATTCAAAAAAGCGGAACGGAAAAAGTCGGCAAATCTTTCGGTCCTCTTATGATATTATGGTTTACTTCTCTGACAATTTCCGGAATTGCAGGCATAGTTCTGTATCCAAAAGTATTTCTTTCAATAAATCCTTACTATGGAATAAAATTTTTCTTCAATAACGGACTGGAAGCGTTCTTTGTACTGTCCGAAGTTCTACTCTGTGCCACAGGAGGAGAAGCTTTATATGCAGACATGGGACATCTAGGTAGAAAACCTATTATAAAAGCCTGGTTTTATTTCGTATTTCCAGCTCTTTTACTTAATTATTACGGCCAGGGAGCATTCCTTATAACTCATCCTGATACAAAAATAGCTCTTTTCGGAATGATATTCAACCAGTCAACTACTCTTTATATTCCCTTTCTGATTTTAAGTATTATTGCTACAATCATAGCTTCACAGGCAATGATAAGCGGTATGTTTTCCATAGTATATCAGGGCATAACAACTCATATTATGCCACTTTTCAAAATAGATTACACCTCTGCTGAAATGAGATCTCAAATATATATAGGATTTGTAAACTGGTTTCTTCTTATATGTGTTCTTCTTATAATGTTTATCTTTAAAGAATCCAGTAAACTGGCTGCCGCCTATGGACTTGCCGTTACAGGTACTATGAGTCTTACGGGAATAATGCTGACATGGATATTTTTCCTGAAAAAAAATTATGGAAAAAGTTTTCTTGCATTGTTTATAACCTTTGTAGATTTTACATTCCTTCTGTCAAATACCTATAAAATACCTCATGGAGGTTACTGGTCTATTATTATAGCCCTGCTGCCTCTGTGTATGATTTTAATATATACGCAGGGACAGAAAAAACTTTATTTATCACTTAAAGCCATACCTCTGCCTGCATTTCTCGAAAAGTACAATGAAGTCTACAAAAATATGAATAAAATATCGGGGTCTGCCCTGTTCTTTGCAAGAGATATAAACAGAATGCCTCCCTATATAGCAAGAACTATGTTTATTCATAATATAATCTATGAAGATAATATTATTGTTTCAATGACACGACAGGAAGAACCTTTTGGCATAAGTTTTGATTTCAAAGAAAAAATCTCAGATGGTCTCAGGGTATTTGAAATAAGAACCGGATATATGGAAGTCATAGAAGTGGAAGAAATTCTGAAAAAAGCCAGTATCGAGGAAAAATCCATATTCTACGGACTTGAAGACATAAATACAGAAAATATTATATGGAAAATATTTGCAGCTATAAAAAGCCTGACCCCTTCTTTTGTACAGTTCTATAAACTTCCTCCCAATAAACTCCACGGAGTTATTACAAGGCTTGAAATATGACTGGAGGTATATCATGAAGACAAACTATGTAAAATTTTCAGATGGCTCGATTGTTACAGGCATAGAAGATTTGAAAGCAAAATTCATGAGACATAATAATGATATAGTTAAAATCATAGAAAACGGAGATTTAGAACTATTCTTTCGCAACATAGCAGATAATATATCATCTATGAAAGAAGAAGGGACAAAGAGCCAGGACATAGCAGACGCCATTGCCTTTATTCTGGGAGTCACCACCGACAGACCTGAGACTCCTTCTGTTACCGGTAAACTTCCTTCGTCTTTACTTGATGAAAAAATAACAGGCGGAGAAAAAATCACAAAAGAAATATGTCTGAAAAATTTACTCCTCTCTGATAAAAAATCTCTTACTTTTCCTGAAGATCAGTGGAATTTAGAGGAAACTATTACAATAAAAACAGAGAAAGAAATTACAGGAAATAAATCATTATTTAATATAAATGAGATTATTATAGATATACAGGCAGATAAAACAATAAATTTTGAACAGATAACCTTCAGGAAAATTAAAAAAAATGAAGCTATCATTAAGATATTGAACGGAACAGTCCTGTTTTCAGGAACCATATTTGATGGTGTACGTATAGAAGCAGAAGGGAGCAGCAGGGTAAATATCGGTAATTGTAACTGTTCTCATATAAATACTGCTATTGTCGGAAAAGAAAAATCACTGCTGAAATTAGAACATATTTCTTTTGACAGAGTAAATGAAAAAACAATTGTCATTTCAGATTATGCCGGCATAGAAAATCTGTCTGACCTTATCAAAACATACCCTTCTCTCAAACACTCGCTTGCAGGAAGCAATACATGCGGAAATAAATTACTTAAAGAAGGACTCATAGATTTTGCTACATTTATTAAATGCTGTAAACATATAGTCATGTCAGGAGAATATATTATAAACAATACAATAGAAATAACAGGAGATACCTGTTCCCTGGAGGGAGACAATTTAATTGTAAAATCGAATGTAAAACAGGCCTTTCTGGTGAAAAATAACGGCACCCTTAAATGTAAAAATATAGTATTTAATTACATACATGAAGATACAGAAAAAATAGAAAAAAAACCGGAAGAAGTAGAAGACTCCAATGAAGAAAAAGAAAAAGAAGCAGGTTTCATCCATGTGAAATCAGGAAATCTGGAAATGAATAACTGTAAAATTATACGGCCTGATATTGCTATCTGTCTTGAAGAACACTCAAAAGCTGATATTAAACAATGTACTGTAATAAAAAGCATAAAAACCGGCATGTATATAAAATCTTCTAAAATGAAAATATCTGACTCCGTCCTTGAAGGTAACGGAAAAATAGGAAAAAACTATCCCCAGATATCCGTAGAAGACAAATCTGAGCTTGAAATAAAAAACTCTACCATATGCAATTCTTCTGACAGTGATGCCATTTATTTCAGCGAATCCAGAGGGACATTACATAAATGTTATATTAATAATAATAATAACGGCCTTGATATAAGAGAACATTCGGAAGTAAAGGTATTTGAAACTGAAATCAACGGAAACCGTGAAGAAGGTATTTATATTTATAATAACTCAAAAGGTGTTATAAAAAAATGCAGTGTCAGTAACAACAAAAGCAACGGCTTTGATATAAGAGATAATTCTGATGCAGACATAAGCGATTCAAATATTAACGGCAATATAAGGGGGATTGATATAAAATCTTCCAGATTACAGGCTTCTGATTGTGTCATCAATGGCAACGTTAAAGGTATATATCTGGAAATAAACTCATGTGGAGATATTCAGAACTGTACCATAAAAAACAGCAAAATGAACGGCATTTACATAGATTCGTCAACGGTGAAAATCTCAGATTGCGAAATAAGAGAGAACGGAGAAAAAGGCGAAGATACATATCAGATATATATAGGGAAAAAATCCAGAGTTAATCTGATAAACAGTACAGTAGCAGATGCTTCCGATAAAAGAAACGATATTTATTCGGAATTTGAAACATCAAAACTGTTTCTGGAAGATAACAGTATAGAAGGAAAAGTTATATACGGACATAAAAAGAACGGATGTTTTATCACAACTGCCACATGTCAATCTCTCGGGAAACCTGATAACTGTTATGAATTGAACAGATTGAGAGAATTCCGTGACACATGGTTAAAAGAGCAGAAAGACGGAGAAAAACTCATCAGAGAATATTATACTGTAGCACCTCTTATAGTAACTGTTATAGATAGTCTGCCGCAAAAACATAAAATTTACGGAGACATATGGCATAATTATATCTCTCCATGTTTGAATTTAATAGAAAAAGAAAAATTTGAAGAAGTAAAACATTTATATATAAAGCTTGTAGAAAAATACAAACTTTTTACTGATATTAGGAATGACAATTAAATAACTCTCTCAAATATATTAAATCGTAACGCGTAACGCGTAATGCGTAACGCGAGGAAAGAGACAATTAATAAAATTCTATTCATTTAAATTATCAGCCTCACTCCTCCGAATTCCGATATATTATAGGGGAATCTTTCATGAGGGCACCCTATAAACATATAGTTCTTCGGCACTTTGAGTTCTTCCGATAATTTCTCTATATATTCAGGCGTGAATTCTCCTTTGATTTTGACAAATTCTATATCCATCTGTGGATATAGCTGATTGAGAAAATTAATATCACGGGATAACTGTTCAGGAATCTCCTCTTCCTTTTTATACAGATGTATTATTTTTATATTATTGGTAGGTTCATTATGGAGCACATATAAAATAGCTGTATTTAAACTCGAAGAATTCTCTCCTCTTGTAAAAAATATTACTCTGTGACTGTTTATAGTTTCTATCTGTTTCAGAAGATTATTTTTCATATTCCCTGTCCATTCATTGATCTTCATTGTTATGGTCTCCAGTATATAAAGTATTACTCTGAAAATACTTAATCTAAGGAACATTATTGTTACCAGTATCATGGTAGGAATAAAATAAATGAGAAATACTATAATATTCTGTTCATCTATGACTATATTGCCTATAATACCTACTAAAACGGCAAGAAAAGCCATTATCACTTCAGGATAGGATGCAATAACGTTCCTTTTGAGACCTGATCTAAATATCTTCAGGAGAATATTTCCTACTGCAAAAATAGCCATAACACTCAGGAAAGATATAGTATAAACCCCTGCAAGGGTTATTACTTTTCCCTGAGTTATAAGCAGGATAGAAGAGCAGAGCACGAAAAAGCTCAAAATTATAATATGATTTGTACCCCGTCTGTTTTCTTTCAGAAGAAATTGAGGCAAACACCTGTCAAGAGCCATTCTCTTGCAGAGTCCCGTAACACCTACATAACTGGTAAGCACTGCACCTGAAAGAACCAGGACGGCATCTACCACTATAAGGGTATGAAGTAAATATCCTCCAGTTTTATTTGCAATATCGGCAAGAAGATTGGCTTCATTTTCCGGGTTGGCTATAAACGACATTTCACATGTGCCGAGAGCAAGAAACGCAATAAGAGGATTGAAGATACTTACCAGTATCCACATATTTCTCAGGGTTTTTACAAAAACGCCTTTTTTCTGTTCTTCTATAAAGTTTGCAGAACTTTCAAATCCGGAGATACCAAGTAAAGCCGATGAAAACCCGAAAAAGAGAGCAAAAAATAGTTCTTTCCAGTGAACTATTATATTTGCAAACACATCGCTCACAGGGATAAACATATCGGTAAACCCTGTCTTCGGAATTACTATATTATGTAAAATTATGGACGGATTCATTATTACATAATATCCTGCTATGATACAGAATATAAAAAGAGTAATTATATGGAATAGAAATATAATTAAAGCCACTATGGCAGATTCACCTATACCAATTATAGTCAGTAAGGCAAAAATCAAAAGCAATATAAAGGTGCTCAGTATAATATTAATCTCAGGGAAAGCAGGATAACTGTCATGAAGTGAAGCAAGATAACACATACCGCTTGTTGCGGAAACCACACAGGTAGCAATATATGATAAGATGGTAAGACATGCGGCAATACTGGCTTTGTATTTAGATGTAGTGTTTAAAAGACAGTTATAGGTTCCGCCATTAAGAGGCAGAGCTTCTCCTACTTCTGCATAAATCTTTTTGAATAAATAGAGTATTCCGGAAATAAAAAGAAGTAAAACAGGAGAGAAACATCCGCCGAAACGTGTACATATTACAGATACATAGAGACAGCTAGAAGCTATATCATTTCCGCAGATTGCCGTAGCAAACCATTCGGACAGTTTATTATGTTTACTTTTTTCTTCCATATATTACCTGATTGAGTATATCGTGACGCGTGACGCGTGACGCGAGGATTACGTTTACGTTGTTATGACATAACTAAGTAGTATATATTCTATTTATATTTTAATAATCCTACTATAAGATAAAAAAGTGTAATTTATTACTTCTATAGTTTTGCACTTTTTTAAAAACCATACTGACCGGGGCACCGGGGCATAAACCTCCCGTCACGCGTTACGCGTTACGCGTCACGAGAGTATTATATTTACTTTAACTGATAAAAAATAGCTCTTAAATAATTTCTGGAGGCGAATTTATCGGAAACTCCCAGGAGGGTTTCAGTGGAACCTATAAAGAGATAACCTTCTGGAACCAGAACATCGGCAATTCTATCAAAGAGTTTCTTCTTTGTATCAAGATCAAAATATATGGCTACATTCCGGCAAAATATTATATCAAATTTACCAAGTCCCCGGAATGGTTCAAGAAGATTAATTTTTTGAAACTTAACCATACTTCTTACTCTGTCTTTTATATGCCATAAACCGTTTTTATTTGTAAAATATTTATCTCGAAAAATTCCGGAAAGTCCACGGCCCAGTTCGAAATCTGAAAAATTCCCCACACTTGCTTTCCTGAGAATTTCATCTGATATATCTGTGGCAAAAATAGTTATATTCCATTTAGTAAATATATCAGGTAACATATCCATAAGGATCATTGCTATACTGTAAGGTTCCTGTCCGCTTGAACAGGCAGCGCTCCATATTTTTATAGACGGAATAGATCCTTTAACAGATGTTTTACTATCGATCAAATCGGGAAGTACCTTATATTTCAGTGCTTCAAAAGGGGTTTTATCTCTAAAAAAAGAAGTTTCATTTGTAGATATGGCATCTATTATTTTTTCTTTTAAAATTTTATTAAATTTGGCTTTAAAGAAGAAATCGCTGAAGGTTCTCACACCTTCACTTTCAGCAAGGTCAGAGAGACGGCTTTCAATGAGATAGGTTTTATTCTGTTCAAGAGAAATACCGGAAATTTCTTTTATGAACTTTGCCATAATCTCAAATTCACCTCTTACCAGCTTCATAGGTTTACCCTCATATTTTTTGCAGAGCTTTTGTTATTTCGTCTGCTATATCTTCAAGAGGTGATACAATATCTACAAGGCCTTCCTCGACAGGCGCTCTCGGCATACCAAATACGACACAGGTTTTTTCATCCTGAGCGATAATATAAGCACCGCTTTTTCTCATATTGCGAAGAGCTTTTGTGCCATCACTACCCATGCCTGTCATAATTACCGCAATTGCTCTGTCTCCGTAAATCCTGTCTACCGAATAAAAAAGAACATCTGCCGAAGGTTTACAGTTATTTACCGGTTCGCCGTCGATAATTTTCACTACTGTATCAGAAGACTTTTTTTCAACAATCATATGTTTTCCGCCGGGAGCTATAAGAGCAAGACCGGGCTCAAGCCTGTCATCATCTTCTGCTTCTTTAACCCTTATCTTGCATTTTGCATTCAGGCTATCACCAAGGGTTTTAGTAAATTTCGGAGGCATATGCTGGACAATTAATATAGGCACATTTATATCTTCCGGTATCATAGGCATCATAACAGAAAGAGCATTGGGCCCCCCTGTAGAGATGCCTATTGCCACTACTTCTTTTTTTCTATTCAAAGAAGGTTTTCTTATCCATTTATTATCAGGTTTATAAATTACTGTATCAGTCTGGCGTTTAATCAATCCTGGAGAAGAAATATACTTGAATTTTAATCTCTGTACTGATGAATAAAGAGATTCTTTGAATGTTTCTCCTTCTTCTCTTTTAATAACATCATGAAGTACAGGTATTAATCTGATAAGGGCCTTATTTTCATCACCTTCCTCTGTCGGAGTTTCTATGAGAATAGTAGTTAAATCACGATATTTCATATAAATATCATTAAGAAGAATAGAATTTTCAGGGGAAAGAAGTTCACTGTCCAGAATAATTACCTGTGGCTTTAATAAATCTATCTTTTTAAAAGCAATGCTTAATGTGCTGGCAGTTCCGACGATTTCCAGGTCATAATCGCCGGACAGAACTTCTGAAATCATTTTTCTATATATTACCTTTGTGTCTATAATAAGTATTTTCATAATTTTATAATTTTTTATACTTTCATAACTTCATAAATATTCAGAAGCATTAAAAGTTTTTTTTGTGTTTATAATAAGGGGTTGTCAAGAAATAACCCAATCATATTTACGTCTATATCGTTACGCGTAACGCGTCACGCGTGACGCGAGGATAATAACCGTTCTAACAATTTGCCAGGGTTATTTTCTTAAAGTCCCTAAGTATTTTCATAATTCTATAAACATGTTACACTTTCATAACTTCATAAATATCCAGAAGCATCAAAAGTTCTTTCTGTAATTTATATACTCCTTTTATAAATCTTACATCCATACCGCGAACTCTGGGTGCAGGTTCAAGAAATTTAGGATTTATCTCTACCACATCTGATATACTGTCTACAAGCAATCCAACCCATTCGCCTTCCGACTCGATAATAATATTTCTGTGATCGGGAGTAAGGTCTACTTTTTCAAGGCCGAGAACCTCTCTCATATCTATTACCGTTACGATCTGACCTCTCAGGTTCATGACACCTCTTATATGAAAAGGTGCATGAGGTACAGGTGTTAATTCCATATAAGGATTTATCTCCTGAACAAGTAGTATATCTATACCAAAAAGATATTTTCCGATATAAAAGCTGCTCACTTCAATTTTCTTATTGATTTCTTTCGCTTCAGGTACAGCCAGATAATTCTTAACAGGACTGATATTAGCCATAATATTCTCCTTTCACGCTAAATTTATATGAGAATCGTAACGTGTAACGCGTAACGCGTGACGGGAGGAACAAATTCTCATACTTCATTGTGACCGAACCGGTCATTTAACCCGACACCCATAACCTTTAAAACCATATTTTACGCCAAATGAAAATTTATATAATTAATTTATATAAGCTTTAGGCATATCGCCTCTCAGGAAAGTCATAACTGCGTCCAGAAGATTTTCTCTGTCAAGTTTTATCTGGTAATTATCTATACCTGCTTCCAGACCTTTTTTAATATCTTCTTCACCCGTCATGGCAGTAAGAGCCATTACCTTTAAATGGGCAAATCTCTCATCTGATTTTATTTTCTTTGTAAATACATATCCGTCCATAACAGGCATTTCAATATCGGTTATTACAAGATCTACGCTGTTATTACAGAGTTTCTCAAAACCATCTTTCCCATCTATGGCTTCTACGACTTCATAGCCCTGACTTTCAAGATAATTTTTAACATGGCTTCTGAAGAAATTTGAATCTTCTACAAGAAGTATGGACGGCTTTTTGTTATCTTCCATAACAACAGCTTCTCTTTCTTTAAACCATGCAGGTTCGGCCATTTCAACTATTTCAAAAATATCAAGAAAAAGTGTTGTCACATTATCTATAATGGCAGATCCGAGTACTCCCGGCTGTTTTAAGGTATGAGTATCTATATCAAAGGTTAATAGCTTTGTATCTACAATATTTCTGGCTATGAGCCCTATATCTCTGCCTTTTATTTTAAAGAGAATCATATAGAGGTTTGTCTGTTCCGGCGGTGTATCCAGAGAAAGATATGTTTCAATTTTCACGACAGGGAGGCTTTTACCTCTGTATTTAATAAGATTTCTTCCTCCTATAGTTTCAATATCGGAACTCATAATTCTGTCAATTCTGGATACAAGTGAAAGGGATATGCCGAACTGTTCCCTTGTGCCGTTATTAAATAAAAGAACTGATTGTGCATCTTTCATATCAGTATCTGCCTTTTTTCCCTCTTCTTCCATTGCAGCCAGTTCTTCTTCCTGAACCAGGCCGCTGTAATTTGCAATACCCTGAACATCCAGAATAAGAGCAACATGACCGTCTCCCATAATAGTAGCTCCTGCATAACATTTACAGTCTTTCATATGTCTTCCCAGGGGTTTTACAACGATTTCTTCACTGTCCTGAAGTCCGTCTACAATAAGACCATATCTTGTATTTCCCGCTGCAAGAACTACAATATTCACATCGTGACCGTTTAATAAAACAGAAGCTTCATCGCCATGAAGAACAGAGTTTAAACGAAGAAGCGGAAGAAGTCTTCCTCTCAATCTGAATACCTCAATACCATGAATGGCTTCTATCTTACTTTTCACCTCTTCCCCTTTGATTTTAACCAGTTCTACAAGGTTCATCTGTGGAATAGCATAACGTTCCAATCCGGTTTTAACAAGGAGGGAAGGTATTATGGCAAGAGTGAGAGGTAATTTAATATTTATCGTTGTTCCTTTACCAGGTTCTGACTGTACATCAATTATACCGCCGATCTTTTCAAAGTTCGTTTTCACTACATCCATACCCACTCCTCTTCCTGACAGATCGCTAACTTTTGCGGCTGTGGAAAGACCGGGAAGAAATATTAAATTAAGGGCATCTCTTTCACTCATCATATCTGCCTCGGCCTTTGACAGGAGACCTTTATCTACAGCCTTTGCTTTTAACCTTGACGAATCAATACCTGCACCGTCATCTATTATATCGATATTTACCTGGCCTCCTTCATGGTAGGCACAGAGAATTAATTTGCCTTCTCCTTCTTTACCGACTGATTTTCTTTTAGAAGGAATTTCTATGCCATGATCTACGGCATTTCTTACAAGATGTGTGAGAGGATCACTCATATTTTCAACTATATTTTTATCCAGTTCCACTTCTTCACCTTTTATAATCAGTTCTACCTGTTTGCCAAGATTTCTGGCCAGATCTCTGACTATTCTCGGAAACTTGTTAAATACATTGCCTATGGGCTGCATTCTCGTACGCATAATATTTTCCTGAAGTTCTGTAGTTATAAAATTTATCCTCTGACCTATATTATGGAGGTTATCTATATCATTTACAGACAACATCTGCATAAGCTGATTTCTGCTCAGTACAAGTTCTCCTGCAAGAGACATGAGTTTATCCAGAAGTTTAATATCAATCCTGAGACTTGTTTCCGTCTTTTTCTCTTTTCCTTCATCTTTCAATACAGGATGGGGAACTATAGTATCAGTAGTTTCTTTATGTTCTTTCTCTGTTTCCTGAGGCGGTGCGGAAACAGATTTTACAGGAAGCATTGCAGGAGCTATTTTCTCTTCTTCAACCGGTTCTGCTTCATCTGTACCGTTACTCCATTCAATAATACTATCTTCAGGTAAATCGAGTACTCTGAGAAGATGTGCTTTTTCAAGAGATGACTGATAAAGTAAATAAACAGGCATATTTGTAGGTTCTCCGTCTGTTTCTGCTATCATTTCCATATGAAACGTAGATGTCAAAATTTCTCCTACAAAAGCTGCCTTCTGAATTAAATCCAGAGGTGTTCTTTTCTTTTGCTGACAATCTTTAATTAAATCTACATAGACAAAATATATACAGTGGCCCGGTTTATGTTTTTCTTTCAATTCCTCATAGTCATATTCAAAATCTATTGTACGACCTCTCGTATTAACTAAAATCTTATTGAGAGTATCACCCTGAGTAATCTTTACATCTTCAGATTTTTTTTCTGTTTTATCTACCGGGATCTGTGTTTCCACCTGTTTTTCCTGCGGTTTCTGCTGTTTTGCCCATGAGTTGCCCTTCTCCAGTATTTGTCTCAAAGTAGCAAGTAATTCAGATATATCAGCGTCATTACTTGCTTTATGATCATCTATAAATCCTCTGAGTTTATCAATCGATTGAAGTATGAGATCCATAATTGAAGGAGCAGGGTTTAGCTTATTATTTCTTATTAAATCCAGAATACTTTCCAGTTCATGAGAAAGATGATTAATATTATCAAGACCGTAAAAAGAGGCGCCTCCCTTGACTGTATGAACGGCACGAAATATTTCATTTATTAAAGAACGATCAAAATTGCCACCCTGTTTCTCAATCTTCAAGAGCGTATCTTCTGCCATTTCAATATGTTCTCTGGCCTCAACCAGATAGGCCTCCATAAGTTCATCATCCAGAAAATCATTATAACCGGACATATGTCAAACTCCTTTCTTGCTACCTCTTCTAAGCTCCGGAAGATATAGTAATATATTTATCAAGTTTTAAAAGGGTAAATAACTGCATTATATCATCATTTGCACAGACAATATTCAGAGTGCCGTTGAATTCCTGAAGAGCTTTATAACAGGAAATAATTACGCCGAGACCGATGGAATCAATCATATTTACAGAGGACAGATCAATCGTTATATTAACATTATTATTGCCAAGTTGAAACAAAATCTTATCCCGCAATTCATTCACTGTTTTCTCTGTTATATCTGTTTCAGGTTTTATGATAACGTTTTCCGTATTATAGTCACTCATAAATTATCCCCACCTTATCTTAGTGACGCATGACGCGTGACACTTAATAGAATACACGCTTATAACCATTCAGTAATGTAAAACTCTCAATATTATTATAATATATATCGGCGAATTAATAAATCACATTAATTATTTTCATTATAATAGTTAATATCGGATTAATAAGAAAAAAATTAAGATATTCATAGATAATTAAAAAAATTATTTCCTATAACGTTTATCCAGTCCTGTAAATATGTTATACTACCTCTAATTATCATTTAACGAGGTGAAATTTTATATGTTCATAGCTGTAATGAGTGACTCTCATGATAATAAAAATAAACTCAGGAAAGCCGTAAATTTAATCAGGGAAAAAAACTGTGACGTTCTTATACATTGCGGGGATTTTACTTCTCCTGACATGTTATATGAATTCAGTGAATTTCCCGGTAAGGTCTATGGAGTATTCGGAAATATTGACAGAGATACATTTTACATGAAAAAAATAGCTGACTCGGAGGTGCAGAATATAGTCCTGATGGGAAGCGAAGGAGAAATCAATATAGAGAATAAAAAAATAGCCTTTACCCATTATCCTGAGATTGCAAATTCTCTGGCAAGAACAGATATGTATGATCTCGTATTCTACGGTCATACACACAGACATAAAATAAACAGAATAAATGAAAAAACATATCTTATTAATCCCGGTGATATAAGCGGAAGATATGGTAAAAGTACTTTTATATTTTACGAACTCTCTACGGGAGAAATGGAAAAAATAGATCTTTAGTAAATTATTGCTTTTTATTCTGACTTTATTTATAATGAGTTCATAAATCCATAAATTTTCGGAAGGATTTACCGAACTGAGCAATAAAATAAATGTTTTCCTCCCGTCACGCGTTACGCGTCACGAGAGCATAATTGGAGGCTGCTGCAAGTGAGAGAAAGAGATGAAGCAGGTAACCTTTTACCTGATACTGTTTTATCAGAGAGATATAGAATAATTAAGCTCATACATACCGGTACAATAAGCAGAATATATAACGGATTTGACTGTAATTACAAAAAAAATGTATTTGTAAAAGAAATCACTCAATATACAGATCCTTCCTTACGTCAGCAGGCAATAGAACAGTTTAAATGTGAAGCAAAGATTCTCTTTAAATTAAAACATAAGAGTCTTCCCAGATTTGTAGATTACTTTGATTACAAACAGAGCAGATATATTGTCCTGGAATATATAGAAGGAAAAAAATTAACCACCTTTGTAGAAAACAGGAAAAATTTTCTTCCTGAAAAACAGGTAATCAACTGGGGCATAGAATTATGTGATGTTCTCCTCTATCTTCATAATATGAAACCTGCTCCTGTTATATTCAGAAATATGAATCCTGACAGTATAATAGTTTCATCAGATGGAACATTAAAACTTATAGACTTCGGAACCTCAAAAATACATGAGGAACAGAAAAAAACACTTGGTATAGCAAAAAGTATAACACCACATTATTCTCCCATAGAACAGCATGTAGAATCCACTGATAAACGGTCAGATATATATTCACTGGGAGCGACTATGTATTATTTAATAACAGGAGAAACCCCTATGGATTGCATAGACAGGTCCCTTGAAGATGAGCCAATGGAGCCATGCAGTCATATCAATCCGGCTATTTCCTCAGAGCTTGAAAGAATTATAATGAAAGCCATGGAAATTGACAGGGACGACAGATATCAGGATGCAGAATACATGAAAAATGACCTGACACTTCTGCTGGAGGATACAGAAAAATCTCCTGACCATAAAAAACCTTTAAAATTTATGGAAACATTTACCTCTGAAACAAAGAACAGAGTTAAAGACAATCTGCAACAAACGGTAAGACCGTTATTTATGACAAGAAAACCTGTACCGTCTTCCAGGCCTGCACCGGAAAAAATGTTCAGAAAAAAGGATAATTTTCAGGAAGCTTTACCGGGATATATTACGCCTGTTCAAAAAGTAGAAGAAGCTGACTGGAAACATGATAATGTCAATGACGGAGTTCTTCGTCCTGCAGCGAAAAAAAGCCTCTTAAAACGGCATAACCAGGCTTTAATCGAATATGTTCCTGACATAGAAAATCTGGAACAGGAAAGAAAAAAATCTCACGGTCCATGGGAAAAATCCAGAGATTTTTATCTGGATATATCAGGTGACAGACAGATAATAAAAGAACAGACCTTTAAAGATATCTTTAAAGCCATACCTGAGAAAGAGGAACCATGTAACATGACTTCCGGAAAATATAATACGGTACTCACTGATACAAACATGATTGCAAACAGATATAAAATTCTTACTCTGCTCCACTGCGGTCATAATACGCGCATATATAAATGCTTTGACAGAGAAACAAAGAGAGAACTGGTAATAAAGGAATTATTTGTAGAAGACTCTCTCCCTGCCATTTATAGAAAAGAAATCATAAAACAATTCCGTATTGTAGTAGGATTATTCTTAAAATTTAATCACCAGAATCTCCCAAAACTTCTGGATTATATTGAATCTAAAGAAGGCAGGTATGTAGCAATGGAATTTGTAGAAGGCAGTAATTTAGAGGAAGTAATAATAAAAAAACCAGACCTGCCAAAAGAAGTTCTACTGATCAGATGGGCTTTACAATTATGTAATATCCTGGGATATCTTCATAGTATAAAACCTGATCCTGTCATATTGAGAAATCTCAAACCTGACAATATACTTCTTGACAGCAAAGGAGATATAAAACTTCTTGGTTTCGGACTGTGTAAAATACTCAATCCTGATAGAAATACGTCATCTATAATAAAAATGGCAAATCTTCATTATTCTCCTCCCGAACAGTATAGCGGTCTTACAGATACATTAACCGATATATATTCTCTTGGTGCTACTTTATACTATCTTGCAACAAAAATTCATCCAGTAGATTCCATAGAACGTACTGTAGGTACAACAGGCCTGATTGAAGCCTTTGAATATAATCAGTCGATTTCAAACAGATTTTCTGCCATAATACAGAGGGCAATGAACCTGAAAAAAGCAGATAGATATCAATCTGTTGCAGAAATAGAAAGAGACCTCAGAAGTCTCTGAAAAGTTCACAGATCACCATTGATTTTTCCTACAGGTTTATTTATAATTTAAATTGCGTTTTTTAATGACAGGTGATTTTATATACAATGGAAAAATAAATTTATCACAGAATATTCAGAGTGAAAAGTGAAAAGTGAAAAAAATTGGATTTTACTTACTTTTCACTATTCACTTTTCACTTTTCACTAATTAATAGATTTACAAAATTAAGTGCAATTTCCAGTAAAAGTAAAACTACCTGTCGTAAAAAAACACTATCTAATGAGGTCAGGAGAACAGCTCAATGATAGACAGAGATGATGATGGTAATCTTTTACCTGATATTATTTTAGGAGATAAATATAAAATAATAAAACTTATCCACACAGGCCCTGTAAGCAGAATCTATCAGGGCTATGATTGCAAAAACAAAAAAAATATTTTTGTAAAAGAAATTACTAAATATGCCGATCCTTTTTTAAGTCATCAGGCAGTAGAACAGTTCAAATGTGAAGTTAAAATTTTATTTAACCTGAAACATAAAAGTCTGCCGAAATTTCAAGACTATTTTGATTATGATGATAACCGCTATTTAATACTTGAATATATAGAAGGTAAAAAATTAACTGCTTTTATAGAAAACCTGAGAGAATTCATCGGTGAAAAACAGGTTGTAGCCTGGGGAATTGAGCTGTGTGATTTCCTGGTATATCTTCATAATATGAAGCCAAATCCGATTATTTTCAGAGATATGAATCCGTCGAATATTATACTTTCACCTGATGGAACTCTAAAAATAATAGACTTCGGAATATCAAAAATATATGAAACCGCCGGTAAAACACTGGGCATAGCAAAAACCATAACACCCCATTATTCTCCTATAGAACAGCACGGGGAAAGTACTGACACAAGATCTGATATATACTCCCTGGGAGCCACCATGTATTATTTAATAACCAGAGAGTCTCCTATGGACTGTATCAATCGTACAATAGACGATGAACCTATGAAACATTGCAGCCAGATTAATCCTTACATATCTTCCTCACTTGAGAAAATTGTAATGAAGGCAATGGAAATTGACAGAGAACTCAGATATCAGGATGTAAAAGACATGAAAAGTGATCTGGAAGCACTCGCCGGAACAGAGACATGTAACAGAGAAACCATCAGACGAAGGCCATCAGGCCAGTTAAAAAAAATTAATTTCCAGGCAAGGCTTAATGTAAAAAAAGAAGAAACACGTCACGAATTTAAACCTGTACAGGCCATAAATCCTGTTACTAAAGAGACAGGTTATGTAAAAAATATTCTGGAGAATATTAAAAGAGATTTTAGAGATGAAGCTTCATCTGAATATGTAAAAAAAAGAGACATAGCAGTAAAAAAAGTAGAAGAACCTTTCATTAAACTATCGAGTGAGGAATATTCTTCTGACAGCATCAGAAAAAAAGACGTCTTAGAAAAATTCGAAAAAGAGAGCAAAGATAATTCTCCTGAAGCATTGATCGAATATGTAAATACGTCTCCCATAGTAAATGAACCAAAATATAAAAAACAGATCAGACACAATGAGAAGCCTGAGTATGAGTATATTACGTCACATGAAGAAAAAACACTCAGACAAAAATCACTCAAAGATATGTTGAAATCAGTGTCCAGAAAGAAAAAAAACGAAATGCATTACGAGATGCCGGAACAGGTACCGAAAGTTCATTCATTGCCTGATATAATCGGAGGACGTTATAAAATACTTGTTCAGCTGCACTTTGGCGCAAATACCAGTATATATAAATGTCTGGATATAGAAACAAATGAAGAAGTGGTAATAAAAGAATTATTTGTTGATGATTCTCTGCCTGTAACCCACAGGAAAGATTTAATAAGCCAGTTTCGTACGGTAGTGGGTTTATTTTTAAAATTCAATCACCCCAATCTGCCGAGATTTCAGAATTATATAGAATCTTCAGGCCACAGATATCTGGTTATGGATTTTATAGATGGTAAAAATCTGGAAGATTTAATTGCAGAACTTCCGGGATTACCGAAAGAAAAGCAGATAATAAAATGGGCAATACAGATATGTGAGGTACTGTCATATCTCCACGGTATAAAACCCAGTCCTGTAATATTAAGAAACCTGAAACCTGATAATATCTTCCTGGATGACGGAGGGAATATCAGGCTTCTCGGCTTCGGATTATGCAAACTCTTCAACCCGGAAAGGGAAACATCACCTGTAATAAAAATGGCAAATCTCCACTATTCCCCTCCCGAACAGTACAGCGGCATGACCGATAATCTAACAGATATATATTCCCTGGGTGCTACTTTATATTATCTTACGACAAAGACTCATCCCCTGGATGCAATAGATCGCCTTACTACAGGTTCGCTGGTAGATATTTTAAAGTATAATCACACAATTTCCAGAAAATTTACATCAATCATACAGAAAGCCATGAATCTGAAAAAATCGGACAGATATCAATCTATAGATGAACTTCAGGACGATCTGAGAACAATTTATTAATCGTGACGCGTAACGCGTGACGGGTGACGCGGGAATACTGATCGTTCTAATAATTTGCGAGAGTTATTTTTCTTACAGTCCTAAGTAAAAGGATTTGTGCCCCATATATCCATATCCCTGATTAAGGTTCTCCCCGGCATCCTGGAAAGAAAAACCACCGTTTCTGCTATATCTGCCCCGTGAAGGTACAGTCCCGGACCATGAGAAGGGCCGTCATCAGGCCCTGTATTGACAGAACTCGGATTTAAAACCATAACCCTTATATTATTTCTTCTTACTTCGTAGGCGAGTGATTGCGAAAAGCCCTGGAGTCCGAATTTACTGGCATTATAGGCAGAAGAACCGGGGTCTCCTTTTTTCCCGCTCATAGAACTTATCATGAATATGTCTCCCCTGTTCTGCCCGATCATATAAGGAAGAAAAGCCTTTGTAACGAGAAATGTTCCGGTAAGATTGGTGCCAATCACTTCATCCCAGTCTGTAAGGGTTAAATCAGTGACATTTCCTTTCATAAATATACCTGCATTATTTACAAGTATATCCGGAATGCCCTTTGTTGAAATAACAGATTCTGCCATATATTTAATTTCTTCAGGTACGAGTTGATTGCACAGACAGGGATGGCATCTTTCTCCTATCTTCCCTGAAGCAATTTTCAATTTTTCAAGATTTCTTCCTGTTATTATAACAGACGCTCCTTCTCTGTGAAGTGCAGAAGCAATATGAAAACCTATACCACGACTGCCGCCTGTAACAACAGCTATTTTGCCCGATAAATCTTTAAGTAACATAATAAGTCAACTCCTGTTTTGTATATCCTGTAGTGTAGTTCATAACTTATTGATCGTGACGCGTAACGCGTGACGCGTGACGGGTTTATAGCCCTGCGCATCACGCATTACGCTTTACGCTTTACGAAGTTATCGTTATGAAACTAACTATAATTATGTATCCCTCCATCAAAACCTCTAAAAATTCTTTATAAAGTTAACATTTTTTTTACATAATTCAATTAATTTTTATATTGCCTTTTGCTATAATATAATTTATGGATTATCAGAATGAAAAAGGAGAGAAATTATAATGTCTGTAATGGAAGGGGCATGGGATTGTCCCAGTTGCGGAAGAAAAAGAAACAGAGGACCGGAAAAATTCTGCGGTGCCTGCGGAGCACCCAGAGGGAAAGATGTTGAATTTTATCTCCCCGATGATGCAAGAATAGTAACAGATGAAGAAGAACTGAAAAAAGCCGGGGCGGGAGCAGACTGGAACTGTAATTTCTGCAACAGCGACAATCCTGTTTACAACAAATTCTGTTCAGGCTGCGGAGCTTCAATAGAAGGTGATTCTCCACACAGAAATGTTGTAGATATTCCTGATAAAAAGCCGGAGCAAAAAGGACATTATGCTTCTCCTGTGAAGTCTTCAATTCCTAGCGGTTCCGTTACTCAACAAAAGATTCAGTACCCTCATAAAAAAGGTAACATATATATATACGCAGTATTTGCACTCATTCTTTTTATAACCGGACTCGGTTATTATCTTCTCAGTTCTCATGAAGAACTCCTTACAGTAAAAGGGTTTGAATGGAATAGAGAAATAAAAATTGAAAAATTTATGACCCTTACAGAAACAGGGTGGGAAGGGACTCTCCCCTCTGATGCAAGAATAATCTCATCAACCAGAGCAATACATCACTATGATAAAGTCAGGACGGGAACTCAAACAAAGACCAGAACTGTTTCAGACAGAATAAAGACCGGCACAAGAAAAGTAAAATCAGGGACAAAGAACATGGGAAACGGCTATTTTAAAACCACATACAGGACTGAAAATGTTTATAAAACAGTTTATCGTCAGGAAACCTATCAGGTGCCGGTTTATAAAGATGTTCCTGTTTATAAAACGAAATATACCTATAATATTGACAGATGGAAATATTACAGGAGTGCTACGGCAGCAGGGCATGATCATAAGCCTTACTGGCCGGATTTTAGATTAAATACAAAGGAAAGAGAAGGAGCAAGAAGAGAAACTTATATGGTAAATTTCGTTAATAAAAAAGGAAAAATATTAACTTATACAGCAAGAACATTACAGGAATGGCTTTTCTTTCATAATGATAAAAGCTATAAGGCAATGGTTAATAATCTGGGAACTATTACTCAAATAAAACCTTGAAGCATCACGCTCTCCCATCTTCCCTACCTTATTTTCTTTTTTCTATTACGCATGTAATCTACAAGGAGATATTCTCCCAACTGTCCGGGAGATGTAAAATAAGCCCTTCCCCTGTTTATTCTGGTCATTCGTTCGACAAAATCCACAAGCAGAGAATCCCTTGCTATCATAAAGGTAATTATGGTAATACCGTTTTTCCTGCAGTTACCTGCTTCATTCAGTGTTTTATTTACGATCTGCGGATCAAGACCCCACGAATTTTTATACATTTCCCCTCCTTTAAACATGCAGGAAGGTTTTCCGTCTGTTATCATAAAGATCTGTTTGTTTCCATGAGGTTTTTTAAGGAGGATCTTCTGTGCCAGTTCAAGTCCTGCCTTCGTATTTGTATGAAAAGGGCCGACTCCTACATAAGGAAGATCGTCTATTTTCACCTCCCATGCATTATCACCGAAGAGTATGCAGTTCAGGCTGTCATGGGAATAGCTGTTAAGGACAAGTTCGGAAAGGGCAAGGGCAACCTTTTTGGCAGGCGTTATTCTGTCTTCACCGTAGAGAACCATACTGTGGCTTACATCCAGCATAAGCACTGTGGCACAGCTTGTATTATACTGTGTTTCATATACACAGAGATCATCTTCTTCCAGTCTTATTTCCTCAATGCCTTTTTTCATCGCTCTTTCAATAGAAGTCTTGATGTCCAGATCTTCAAGAGGAGAACCGAATTCATATGGTTTTATCTCAGGAAGTGTTTCTCTCCCTGTGCCGGAAATTTCTATCTTATGATCGCCCTGAAGGCTTTTACGAAGACCGGTAAATATTTCATGAAGAAAATCCTGGCGGAGCTTTTTCTCTCCCCTGGCTGTCAATTTGTATCCTCCTTCGGCAGGAGAAATGATATTCTTTTGTTTCATTTCCTCAAGGAATGCTTCAAGATCCGTATCTTCCCCTATAAGCCCTCTGGCCTGAAGTTCTTTCATTATATGAAGTACTTCATCTACATCTCCGTTCGTTATAAGCAAAAGCTGATTAAAGAGGTTTATCAAACCCAGGACAGAAAGTATTCTCTTCATTTCTTCTTCATCCCATTGAGAATAACGATATTTCATAATATTTTCCTCTTATTCACCACTTCTTCATCTGGTCAAACATGACCTTCAGCACATCAAAATAGGAAGATTTCGTATCCAGATTCTCCTTTGCCAGAAGGGAATGCTGGTGGAGTCCTTCCAGTATAATTTCCATACCGAGAGCCATTTCATATCTGTCTTTACCGGCGACATATTTTTTTGCCAGATCAAACAGTGAAGGCACTTTCATCAGGCTATGGAAATATTCATCCCATTTCATATCATCTGAAACTTCTATTTTGTTTCCTTTGCCGAACCATTCGATAATCTCCCTGTAAATTGACTCTACCTGAGGTTTTCTCATATCATCCCTTCTGTAATCTTCTCTGACAGGGGTATCTGTGGCTTTCGGGAAAAGCTTCTGAAAGGTTTTCTTTACCGCCCCACCTGTGAGGCGTCTTGCCACAGACTGGGCACCTTCCTGTTCACCTTCATAGACAAGCTCTATTTTTCCGGTAATTGAAGGTATGACTGCCCAGAGATCACATATACGGGGATAAACGACAGGCTCTTTACATATAAAAACTCTTTTTTCCATATTGCTTATGAGATTTTCTATGGCACTTATGGAAAGACGGGCACTTACGCCGGAATTCTGGTATATATTCATCAAGAAAAGAAGCAATAGCCCTTAAAATCCTCGTTTTTGCCTGGCCTCTCAGGCCGAGAAGAATAAAATTGTGTCTTGCAAGTAAGGCATTTACTATGGCAGGTATGACAGTTTTATCATAACCTATAATACCCGGGAACAATTCTTCCCCTTTTTCTATTTTCAAAAGTAAGTTTTTTCTTATTTCATCTTTTACAGACAGAGATTTATATCCAAAATCTACAAGTTCTTTTAAAGTCTGCGGTCTGTTCATAAAAATCACCTCAATAACAAGTATCTTATCTTCATATTCTGAAGTTTTTTCAATTTCCTTCTATGAAAAGTTATTCTCTTTTCCTTATTGAAGCTCTTACTATAAAAATCTCAACATCTATTCAGATGAAGGAAGACTTTTTAAGGTGACTATAAACAGAACAGGCTATGTTAGAAATGACAGGAAGTAAACAGCTATCCTGGACAAAAAAGAATGTCAAAGAGAATGTAAGACGTTTTATATAAATATACAATGAAATAAGGATTCCGTAGAGGTTTATACAAAATTTATGACACAGTCAAAATATTTTCACAAATCATCTAATCGAGAAGTTCCTTAATAACAGAGAGTATTTTATTTTTAGAAAATGGTTTTTCAATGGTACAATCTGCACCGAGTGCATCTGCAACTTCCAGATAAGTGCCGGAACGCATAATACCTCCTCCTGACATGGCTATAATCTTCAGGTCAGGAAATGATTTTCTGAGTTCTATAATAGTTTCTATTCCTTCCTTTTCAGGCATAATAATATCGGTTATAACAAGGTCAAAAGCTCTTTCTTTCTGTAATATTATACCTTCCCTGCCATCGGCAGCTTCCATTACCTCATAACCTGTTTTTTTTATTATCGCCATAAGAGATTTCCTGAGTTCTGGCTCATCGTCTATAATAAGAATACGTGACATAATCGACACCTCCCCGGTATATTAACCTTTTTATCTTCAGAAAGATAACTCTCGGTTTCTGTCATAAAAGTTCCGGATTTAACAGATTTTTCTATAACCAGAATTACTGGTTCCATTTTTTTATCTCCTTTCAAGTGGCATAGTAAAGGTAAATATACTACCACTGCCAGATTTGCTTTCCACATAAATTTTACCGCCCATTGCTTCAACAAGTTTCTTGCATATGGAAAGACCGAGACCGGTACCTTCATACTGGCGTGATATCCCTGTATCTATCTGTCGGAATGGCTTAAAAAGATTGTCCATATCTTCAGGCCTTATGCCTATACCCGTATCTGTTACCTGCGTCACAAGCAGACCCTTCTCTGCACGGCTTTCTATACGAACTTCGCCGCAACCGGTAAACTTGACTGCATTGCTGAGAAGGTTGATGATTATTTGCTCCACACGCCGTCGGTCACTACACATCTCTCCAACCGAAGGGGCTATTACAGATGTCACAGTAAGGCCTTTTTTTTCTGCCAGAGGAGCTATCTTTTCAAGGCTTTTTTCTATTGCAGATTTCATATCAAAGGGTTCACAGGCAAGCTGGAACTGACCGGCTTCAATCTTGGAAATATCAAGGACATCATTAATAAGCTCAAGCAGGTGACGGGCACTATCCTGAACCATGACGAGCTGTTTTTTCTGTTCCTCATTCAGTGGCCCTACAAGTCCCATCAGCAGGATGCCCGTAAAGCCAATTATAGAATTCAGCGGAGTGCGCAGTTCATGGGACATGGTGGCAAGGAAGGCAGATTTAAGATGGTCAGCCGATTCTGCGGCATCTTTGGCTCTGAGTAAATCACTGTTCATCTGTTCCAGTTCATCGGTGCGCTCTGCAACCCTCTTCTCAAGTGTTTCGGCATGCTTCTGCAACTCTCTGTAAAGATCATCAATTTCCCGGTTACGAATATTCAATTCACCGGTTCTGATTTTTATCTGCCTCCTCAGAGAAACACTCCAGAAAAAGCTTAAAATAAGGATCACCGCTATAACTATTCCTGTGAATTTAAGCCACATTGGAAAAATAAAATTCACCTTTTCAGATGTCCATCTTTGCAGGGATCGGTAATAAAGGGAGGCAGGATCCTTCTTCATTCGTTTCAGATGTCTGTCTATGGCATCGAGTAATATATAGTTCGCCGGTCTTGGTGCAGCAAAATAAAGCTGTGTCGGGTTGAAGATAATGGCTGTATCTTCAAGCTGAGAGTTACGGTGTGTGGCACCGTAAAAACGATTGGAAATAACTGCATCGGAATCGCCTCGAATAGCGGAAGTAAAGGCAGAGCTATAGTCAGGGAAGGCTACCAGGTTCACCTTCAGGTCAAAACAGATGACCTGATTGCTGAAAACCTCCTGCTGTATGGAACGCTCAAGAACAGAAACGCGCCTGCCATTCAGATCCAGTATGGTTCGAATTCCGCTCCCATGTCTCGCATAAACTTGAAACCAGTCTGAAAGAACCGGTTCATTATGAAAGGTATATAAGTGCTTACGCTCCGGAGTGAGTGCCACATCAGGCATAAGATCGATCTTTCCGGCATTCAGACGGTCCAGACACTGAGCCCATGTGCCGGGGACGTAATCAATATTCCACCCTTCCTCTGCTGCAATCGCTTCAATCAAATCGATGTAGATCCCCTCTGGATGCCCTGATTCGGCCAGGCCTATCTTCGGACTGTTCTGGTAAACCCCTATACGCACATTCTGTTCTGCCCTGGTTATACCGGTAGAGAGAAATAGAATCAGTAAGCCTGTGATTACAATATGCACCACAGATACAGAATTATCAAACAGCAGGGTTTTCTGACTCATTACGGTTACAGCTCCATTTAGAAATAGAATTTTATTAATTGTCTCTTTCCTCGCGTCACGCGTTACGCGTTACGCGTCACGATTTAATATATTTGAGACAGTTATTTAATTATCGTTCCTTAAAATATATTACAGAAGGTTTTGCCATCACAGACTCATCATATACCACAGGTATACACATTATGTTATGTTCTCCCATCTTCAAGAGGAAAGGTTACAGTAACAGAAGTTCCATTATTTTCTATACTTTTCACATCAATATGTCCACCGTTAACTTCAATGAACTTTTTTGTTACTGCCAGTCCCAGGCCAATTCCTCTGGCTCTGGTCGTAAAAAGAGGTTCAAAGATTTTACTCATATTTTCCTCAGGAATGCCACAGCCCGTATCGGTAATGGAAATTTCCACATAATCGTTTGTATTTTTTCCATTTATAATCAATTCTCCGTCACCAGGCATAGACTGACATGCATTGCTTATAAGATTCTCCAGTATCTGTTCCATATGCTCTGGATCTGCAAATACAGAAAAATCTTCTGAGCTTATTCCGTTAATTATTTTTATTTTATCGGAAACATTTTGTCTATTCAGTATCTCAAGAATTAATAATAATAACCTTACATGTTTTTTCATAGCAACAGTATTTGTTCTGGAAAAATTCAGAAGATCTGAAATAATCTTTTCCGATTTATAAACTTCCGAAGCAATTATATCCAGATATTCTTTTACATTATCTCCACTTTCTTCAAGCACCATTTTAAGATAATAAACAGCATTATTAATTACCCCCAGAGGATTACGCAATTCATGGCCCACACTCCCTGAAAGATGCCCAAGAACTGCAAGTTTTTCCTGACTGATTAATTTTTCCTGTGCATCATTGAGCTCTTTTGTGCGTTCTCTCACCGTCTCTTCCAGTTGAAATAAATATTTCTTCTCACTTTCCCTCAGTGCATCTTCCATACGTTTTCGCTCGACCATATCACGTTCCAGGGTTCTGTTTGCCTCCTCAAGCTGCAACATTTTATCTTCCAGCTTCCTTATCAGTGCTTCACTATACTCTCTGTAATATTCGGCTTCTTCTAACGTTCTGAAAGACGCAACAGGTCTGCGTAAATTGCGATTATTTATAGTTTCACGGACTATGGCCAGAAATCTCTCCGGTTCGGCAGGTTTTATGATGAAACGTTCGGCTCCAAGACTGAGAGCAAAATCTTCATCCTTCTGGTCTGTACAGGTGGCAGTATAAAAGATGAAAGGAATATTCTTCAGTAATTCATCTTCCTTCCAGACACGGCACAGGGCAAAACCGTCCATTACAGGCATCAGAATATCAGTCACTATCATATCAGGGGGATTGATTCGTGCCAGTTCCAGTGCCTGCGCACCGTTACAGGCCTGTTCCACCTGAAAACCGTTGGCACATAAAAGAACCTGTAACATGTAAAGATTCTGTTCATTGTCATCTACAATAAGTAATCTGCTCATTGTTCTCTCCTCAGTAAATTAACCTTTTTATCATCAGGAAGATAATTCTCTATTTCTGTCATAAAGGTTGCAGGATTAATAGGTTTTTCTATATAACCCACACATCCGCTGGCCAGAATTCTTTCTCTATCACCTACCATCGCGTAGGATGTCACTGCAATAACCGGTATAACACGCAGTTCTTCATTTTTCATCAATTCACATGCAACAGTATATCCGTCCATTACAGGCAGTTGAATATCCAGAAGAATAAGATCCGGTTTAATCTGGCGGGCCATAGATATACCGCTTTCACCGTCACGGGCATGAATAACCTGATAACCGTATTTCTCCAGAATAAACGTTAACAGATAGGCATTTTTTTCATTATCCTCAATAAGCAGAATTACAGGTTTCATTTTTTATCTCCTTTCTCACGTGGCATAGTAAAAGTAAATATACTGCCACTTCCGAATTTACTTTTTACATAAATTTTACCACCCATTGCTTCAACAAGTTTCTTACATATGGAAAGGCCAAGACCGGTACCTTCATACTGACGGGATATCCCTGTATCTATCTGGCGGAATGGCTTAAAAAGATTTTCCATGTCTTCCGGTCTTATGCCTATGCCTGTATCTATAACGTCTGTCACAATCCACTCATCTTCTATCCGGCTTTCTATACGAACTTCGCCGCAGTCAGTAAATTTGACAGCATTGTTCAAAAGAAGGAGTTAACACTGAGTAGTGAGTAGTGATTGATGTCTTATTCTTTTTACTTTTCACTATTCACTCTTCACTCTAATATTATATCACATATCGGCATATAATTTCTTCTTGCAATCAGGGCATATACTGTGGGTAAATTCTGCATCGGAATGGCTCTGAATATATTCTTCCAGTTGCAACCAGTACCCCCTGTCATCTCTTATTTTCTTACAGGAAGCACATATAGGAAGCAGACCTCTGAGTATTTTTATATTTTTAAGAGCTTCTTCCAGTTCATGAAGAAGTTTTTCCTTTTCTTCTTCTGCTCTCTTACGTTCCTCACTGTTTCTTAACGATACCACTATGGCTTTTTCCATATTCCAATCTATTACCGTAATGGTAATATCCATAGGACACAGGGAACCGTCTGATCTCAGAACATCATGATATTCTATTACCGAATCATGAATCTTTATGGTTTCCAGTCTGTCTTCCTGTAAAAATTCAGATTTTACCGGGAATAATACTGAATAATGTTTGCCTGAAAGTTCTTTTATATCATAACCGAGTATAGAAGAAACAGGTTTGTTAACCTGCAGGATCTTCCCTGTTTTTCCGTCAATTATTATAAAAATTTCCAGTGTATGCTCAAAAAATATCCTGAATTTTTCTTCTGTCTCTTTCAGTCTTTTTTTTAGAATTTTAACGTTTTTTTGTGTCTTTTCCATATTTCTCAACAAATTCTTCTTTCTTTATGTTCTTACAGGTGCCAGCGGAATATATTACACAAGATATTTTGCAGGATCAGTTCCTCCCGTCACGCGTCACGCGTTACCCGTCACGATTATAACCACAGTTTTTCATAGAATAAAACATTCTATAAAACAACAATCTATCCTTCTATGAATAGATTTCATTCTCTATCCAGAACTTTCCTTATAGCCAGTGAAACAATCTTTTTATTCAGAGGTTTCATCAAACATTCTCTTATACCGGCAGTATGTTCTTTATTTAATGATTCACTGAATCCGCTGCAGAGAATAACGGGGAAATGGGGTTTAATTTTTAAAATCTCAGAAGCAAGCTCTGTTCCTGTTAGTTTCGGCATAGTATAGTCTGTAATAAGGAGATCAAATTTATCAGATTCCTGCCTGAAGAGATTAAGGGCTTCTTCACTGTCAGACATGGCAGTAACATCATAGCCGAGTTTGTTCAGCATTATTCTGTATACATTAACGAGTTCTTTCTCATCATCTACAAAGAGAATTCTTTCATGACCTCCTTTTATCTGTTCAGATTTTTCAGAGACTATTTTCCTGTCGATTACGGGAAGATATATATGGAAACTGGTGCCTTTTCCGGGTTCACTGTAAACGCTTATATGGCCTCCGTAGTTTTTTATAATTCCATAGACAACAGAGAGCCCCATACCTGTACCTTCCCCCTGTTTTTTGGTAGTAAAATATGGCTCAAATATTCTGTCCATAACATTTTTTTCCATACCGGGGCCTGTATCGTTTACAGTAAGCCTGACATATGGGCCTGCATTAAGTTCTGCTGGATAAGGTACCGATATATCAACATCAGTTAATTCTATATGAACAAGCCCGCCTTTTTCTCTCATTGCATAGGAGGCATTTGTACAGAGGTTCATAAGTATCTGATGTATCTGAGTCGTATCTGCCATAATAATAACGGATTTTATCCGGATATTTTCTCTTATTTCAACAGTAGAAGGAAGTAACGGCCTGAGTAATTTCAGACAATCCCTTACAACAGAACCTATTTCAACAGGTTTACATTCAGGCTGTTCTTTACGGCTGAAGACAAGTATCTGTCTTACAAGATCTCTGGCACGATTACCGGACATGAGAATTCTATTTAAATAATCATTCACAGGGCTGTCAGGAGGCAGATCAAGCATAGAAAGTTCGGTAAATCCGATGATTGCTCCCAGGATATTATTAAAATCATGGGCAATCCCTCCTGCAAGGGTTCCTATGGCTTCCATTTTCTGGGACTGACGGAGCTGATGTTCAAGTTTATTTTTTTGTTCTTCCATTGATTTACGTCCCGTAATATCCTGGACAACTGCCATATAATAGCTGCCTTCTCCTCCGTCAGCCTTAAGAGGAGAAACAGTCAGATTTATCCAGACAGTAGAACCGGATTTATGATGACATCTTTTTTCTGCAGTAAATTCTCTGATCTTTCCTTCAGCCAGTAAATTTATATTACCCAGATCACTATCATCATGTTCGATTAACTGCTGAAATGTAATGTTATTAACTTCCTCCGGAGTATATCCGATTATTTCACAATAGGTCTTA
>CAYSLJ010000034.1:0-48924 GCA_964431735.1 uncultured Synergistia bacterium
CTCTCTTTTAATACGGCATATCTTTTCCTCCAGAGCCCGGCCAGGGACAGGAGCAGGTAAGGTATTGCCATATTTATGTATGTTTGATATACTTGTAAAGGTAACTTTTAGCGAACAGGAGTGTTTTTATGCTTGGCTTTCTGGGGAAGTTAGTCGGCTCAGGTGCAGAGATGCCTGATACCAAACTCAGTAATAAAAAAAAGAAACTATATAAAGAGTTCTGCAGTATGGGAACTATTAAACTTAATGAAGTGGTCAAAGGTGCCGGAAGTAATGATGAAAGTACAAGGAAAATGGCTGTACTGGCTCTCGGTAAAATAGGTGGTAAACAGGCAGTAGAAGCCCTGATAAAAGCCACAGGTGATCCTTCCAGAGATGTCCAGGAAAATGCCATGCATTCACTTATTAAAATAGGTGAACTGGGATTACAGCATTTAATCGATGAATTGAATCAGATAAAACATTCAAATGTAGAAGCTCAGGCAAATATCGCTTATGTTCTCGGATGGATAAAAAATGTAAAGGCAGTAGATTCCCTTACAAAAGCTTTAAGGCATGATAATGAATGGGTCAGGTGGAATGCTGCTTTCGCTCTCGGAAAAATCGGTGACAGAAGTGCCCTGGAAGCTATAAAAAAAGCCAGAGACAGAGAAGTATATCCCTGGGTAAAAGAATATATGTTAAATGTACTTGCAGAACTGGACAGAAAGTAAAACTGTTACCAGTGACCAGTTACCGGTGACCAGCTAATTTTAATGTATACATACAATGTGACAACTGAGTAATGTGAAATAAGAAATAAGAGATAATAAATAAGGAACGACAATCGGGCAGTATTCAGTGAACACTGATCACTGATCACTGTTCACTGACAAAGAGGTGTTGTATATAAATGGCTGAGAAAAAATTCAAATCCATAAGACATGGGAAAGACAATTCCGAAATGATGCATATACCTGCAGGAGAATTCTGGATGGGATGTGATGAAGATGATCTGGATGGAGAATTAAGAGAAAAACCTAAAAGAAAGATTTATTTAAATGATTATTATATAGACAGAACACCTGTAACAATATCTCAATACATAGATTTTGTAAAGTCAACAAATTATCATGTAAAAGGTGATTTTAAAAGAGTTATAGATCAGAGTTTTATGTATGACCAGAAAATGGACCATGCCGCTACCTGTCTTACCTGGGAAGATGCAAAAGCTTACTGCGACTGGGCAGGGAAAAGACTTCCCACTGAAGCGGAATGGGAAAAAGCTGCCTGCGGAACAGACGGTAGAATGTTTCCATGGGGAAATAAATGGGATAAAAATTTCTGTGACAATCCTTTTATGGATAAAAAAGAACATGTAAGAAAAAAACAGAACTTTGACGGTACACTTCCCGTAGGAAGGTTTCCTGAAGGTGCCAGTTTTTACGGTGTAATGGATATGCTCGGTTCTGTGGAAGAATGGTGCAGTGACTGGTATGATTTTTACTATTATCGTTATGGCCATCTAAGGAACCCTCATGGCCCCCCTTCAGGAAGATATAAAGTAATCAGGGGTGTATCCCGTACTACAAGAGAACTGAATTCATACAGATGCAACAAAAGAGGTTTTTGTACACCCGATGTAGGCCGTATAAATACTATAGGCTTCAGATGCTGCAAAAACGCTTAACAGATGAAAGTTAATTATTTATGTTAAAAAGATTTACAATAATAATCTTATTATTAATAATTTTTCTACTATCCCCTTCTCTTACGGCAAAAGATAACAGCCACATCAACACGGAACTTATCATAGAAATTTACAAATCTGCAGAGAAACATTTTGCAGGAGATATTAACAGAGAAAAACTCTTTACAGGAGCTTTGGATGGCATAAAATCATTCCTGAAAAAAAATAAATGTTCTGCATATATAAAAACAATTAAAACAACAGGCAATACAGAAGAGGACTTAAAGCTTTTTGCATCCAGACTAGATGAGATTATTTCTTCATATGCTTCAGAGAAATTACCCGGCAGAGACATATTGAGAGAAGCTATTGACGGAATGCTCGAGGAATTAAACGATCCCTACAGCTATTATATGGATCCGGCAGAATATAGAGATTTTGTAAAATCCATTAATATGAACGATTATTCCGGTATAGGTATTTCTATGGAATTAGATAAAAAGAACGGCAAAAGGCCTTTAATCATTGAAGTTATAGAAAACAGTCCTGCCAGTGAAGCAGGCCTCGAACCGGGTGATATAATACTCAAAATCAATAGCATTGATACTACCGGCATATCTATCGAAGAAGCAATAAAAGAGGTCAGAGGTCAGGAAGGAACAGAGGTGCTTTTAAAAGTAAAAAGAGGAAGTACAGAACTAAAGGACATTACAGTTACCCGGAAAATCATACATATAGAGAATGTATCTTACAGACTGAAGAATAAATCCACTGGATATATAAAAATCAGGTCCTTCAGCGTTACAACCGGAACAGAACTTACTAAAGCTATAGAACAATTAAAAGCAAAAGGAGCGAGGGCTTATATTCTGGATTTAAGAAATAACGGCGGCGGATATGTGGAAAGTGCTGTCACCGTATGCAGCAAATTCCTTCCGAAAGACAGTAAGATAGTGACAGTAAAAGAAAAATATTCCTATCCTGTTACCTATAAATCAGAGGGAACAGACACGAAACTTCCTCTTGTTATTATTATAAATGAATACAGTGCAAGTGCATCGGAAATCACTGCCGGCGCCATTCAGGATAATAAAAGAGGTGTATTAATAGGTACTAAATCTTTCGGGAAAGGATGTGTTCAGACTATTTATCCTCTTGGTATATCAGGTGTATTAAAAATAACTACTTCATATTATCTTACACCTCTTGGGAGGAATATAGACAAATCAGGACTCAAGCCTGATATAGAAGTAAAGATGAATGAAATTGTAAAAAAAGAAAGCGATGACCTCCAGCTGCAAAAAGCAATAGAATATTTATCGAAAAAAATCTAAAAAATAAATTCAAAAACAAAGATATTTATCAAAAAATCTAAAAAATAAACTCTTTACTTTTATAAAAAAAACGTGATAATATTAGTAAATAAATAATTAACTTCAGCAAAAAATCATATTAATCAAGGAGGTATCCAGAATGGGGATAGGAATAGGAAATACTAATAATTCAACAACAGTTGTAAATAATTATTTTGGCGGAGCAGGGGCAATGGGACAGATGGGGATGATGCAGCAGAATCCTATGATGCAGTTAATGCAGATGATGCAGGGGATTACAGGTGGTCCATGCCAGGAAATGGGCGGAATGATGCCAGGTATGATGGGCGGAATGATGCCAGGTATGATGGGCGGAATGATGCCAGGTATGGAAGGCATGGGTGGAATGATGGGGAATTGTCTCGGTAATTTTATGGGTATGCAGCAGAATCCTATGATGCAGATGATGCAGATGATGATGCAGATGATGCAGATGATGATGCAGATGATGGGCGGAGGAGCAAATCCGTTTATGGGTGGAATGATGCCGGGTATGATGGGCGGAATGCCAGGTATGGGCGGCGGAATGCCAGGTATGGGCGGCGGAATGCCAGGTATGGGCGGCGGAATGCCCTATGCAGGAGCATATGCAGGGCCTAATGGAGCAGGAGCATATGCAGGTGGTCCGGGAGGAGCAGGAGCAGGAGCATATGCAGGGCCTAATGGAGCAGGAGCAATGGCAGGAGCAGGAGGCGGTAACCCTGTATCAGGTCAGTATGCAAATATTATAAACCAGGAAGCCCAGAAAAACGGAGTTGATCCTGCACTTGTAAAAGCCATAATAAAGAATGAATCAAATTTTAACCCTCAGGCTACATCTCACTGCGGAGCACAGGGACTTATGCAGCTTATGCCGGCAACAGCAAAAGGACTCGGAGTCCAGAATGCCTATGATCCGGGTCAAAACATCATGGGCGGAGCAAAATATATAGGACAGTTAATGAAACAGTTTGGCGGTGACATGAAACTTGCAGTTGCAGCCTATAATGCAGGTCCAGGTAATGTAAAGAAATACGGAGGAGTTCCACCATTCAAGGAAACACAGAACTATGTAGTGAAAGTAATGGCAAGCTATCAGGAATATAAAGCACAGGGATAATATCAGTGAACAGTAATCAATGATCATAAAAAAACAGGTGATGAATTCATCACCTGTTTTTTTATGATAGTAATATATAGATAGAATCCATTACTGAATATCATCCCAGCCTTTTCTTTATCTTTTCATATTCATGAGGGTCAAGATATTCTTTAATATTTTCAAGAGAATCCTTTGCTTCATTCAGGTCGCCGCTGTAATATTTCTTGCTGTTCTGGAAAGATGTGCTGTATATATCTCTCATCTGGGCTCTGCTTATTTTTCCTTCCTGGCTGAAATATGCAATTGCCACATCACCTATACCATAGGTACATGCAAATATAACAGGTGCTGTCAGAAGACCTCCTATAAAAGGTATGAATTTACCGCATACATAGGAGCCGAGAAAGCTCAAAGATCCGGCAAAACAGGTTATAATTAATTCCTTTGCCATATCAACAGTAAGTTTCTGGCCGAATATCCTGGCTATAGAGACAACCATGTAACATAAAAGAGGAAGAATAAAAAAGAGATCTATCACAGGAAGCCACATAACGGTAAGACCTGCTGCAACAGTAGAAAAAAGTATGACAATATTTCTTGCTTTTCTCTTTAAATCAGATAAATCCATCAGGGCCGGAGGAAATTGCTGTGGTTTGAATGGTTCCATAGCATATCCGACAGATGGCTGCTGATATGGCAGTTGAGACTGAATTTCAACAAATTGTATGGGAGCGGTGGGAGGTATGGTAGCAGGACTATCAAATCTATATCCACACTTACTGCAGAATTTAGCTCCATCTCTGCATTGATTGTAACAACCGGGACAATTCATAAATAGACCTCCTTATAAATCACTTTTCTTAATTTTTGTAACCAGTCTGCCACCTTCAATTCTGACAGAAATTCTGCCCTGGCCGCCGCTGAAAAATGTATTAAAAGCCACATCTTCAAGACATTTGGTCAGAATAGAACTGAGTCCTCTGGCACCTGTCTGCCTTTTTATACTTTTTTTAACTATATAATCTATTACATCATCTGTTATATGAAGTTCAAAACCTTCATCAATAAATTCTTCTTTAAATTTATCTATCACATTATCTTTCAGTATCCTCATAAGGGTTTTTTCATCAAGTGGTTCAAAAGGTACAAACCTTGTAAATCTACCGAGTAATTCAGGAAGAAAACCGTAGGATTGAAATATTTCCACATTTTCTATTTCACTTTCTTCAAACATGACAGCTATCTTTTCTTTGAATGTAGCTTTTGGTGCTTTTACAAGCCCAATTTTAGAGGTATCGCTTTTTAAAAAAGACAGTTCTTTAAAACCGGAAAAAGCACCGCATGCAAGAAAAGAAATATCTTCTGTAGAGAGAGAAACCTTCTGACCGTAAGCAGAATAGCCATAATCAAGAGGCACCAGAATCTGAGTATTTTCAAGCATTTTAAGTAATTCCCTCTGAACACCCAGGCCTGATACATCCTTTGTAGTGCCTTCTCCGCTGAATCTTGCATTACTCCTGCTTGTAGCAAGTTTATCAAATTCATCTATACAGACAATCCCGCAGGAAGCCCAGACCGGGTCACCTCCGGCAGCATTGATTAACCTGGTTAATATGGTAGTAACATCTTCACCTATATACCCTGTTTCGGAAAAAGTAGTTATATCAACTATTATATTCGGAAGTTTAAGGATTTTATTAAAAAGCAATTCTACCATATAGGTTTTGCCGCATCCTGTAGGACCCATGAACAAATAATTGAATTTATGAGGAAGGTTTTTTCTGTCAATTTTTTCTATATAAATCTTCTTGAGTCTCTTTACATGCCTGTAAGCCATAAGAGAAACAGCTTTTCTTGCCATATCCTGTCCTCTGTATCCATGGCGTTCCAGAATATCATATATTTTTCTGGGAGAAATAAGAGGAAGATCTCTGACTTTCCTTATAAAAGCCGGTTCGTTTACAGGTTTTGTGCCCCTGCTTTTCATACTGACTTTTCTATTTATCCCGCCGAGCAATTCTTCACATTTATTACAGGCAACAAGCTTTATTTCAGTATGGCTGTCTGTATACTCATGACAGAAAGAACAGACTTCTTTGTTTTCATCGAGGAATTTTGCCATAAAGGGAAAACCTTTCTTTCGTGATACGTGATGCGTAAAAGATTATTTATTATTGTTCAGAAGTGGGATAAAACAGGTTCACTTCTCACGTCACGCATACGTTACCCGACACGATTATAATATATTTCGTTAATATTCCGGTGAAATCCTTTCCAGAGAATAATTAATTATTCTTTTACTCTTCCAATTTCTTATGATATAATATATTATTATAGTGTATTTCATAACTTATTACAATGTAAGTGAGTAGAAGTGGCTTTCCTCAATCACTATTCACTAATTACTGACGTGAGTATACGTATGGAATGAAAATTTATTAATAGTCTCTTTCCTCGCGTTACGGGTCAGAATTTAATATATTTGAGATAAAATTAAAAATTAAATAAGAGACTGTAAAGAAATAACCCTTGCAAATTGTCAGAACGGTTATTATCCTCGCGTCACGCGTTACGCGTTACGCGTCACGATATAGACTGTAAATATGATGAGGTTATTTCTTGATAACCCCTTATTGTCTGGAAAACAAATTATATAAGGCAAATGATTTTTCTTTGTAGGAGTCTGTCTGGCAGAAGCCGATAAAATGGGTATGAATTTATCTGGAGCGGTACCAAGTATGAATTGTTATGAAACTACTGAGGTGAGTATAAATAATAAATATATGCTCTCGTGACGCGTAACGCGTAACGCGTGACGGGAGGAAGACCTTTATTAAATGCTTATGCTCAGGTCAGTAACTATAACGTGTAACACATTACGCATTACAATACAGAGGTGATCTTGAACAATGAACGAAAAAATACCTTTTCATAAATTAATTATAATCAACACAATCGTAAGTGCTCTGATAGGGGCTCTTGTAGTCTTTACACTTGGAGGATTTTTAAATTCAGCTTATGCTTCACTTACATCGCAGGAAGAAGCAGTAATAAATGCTATAAAACGTGTAAAACCTTCTGTAGTTAATATTGATACCTATGTAGCATCTCAAAATTTTCTCGGTCAGGGCGGGGAAGGTATCGGTTCTGGAATAATTCTCAAGGAAAATGGCTATATACTTACAAACAGGCATGTTATAAGAGATGCGACAAATATAACAGTTTCTCTGGACAACGGGAAACAGTATAACGGGAAACTAGTAAGTGCCCATCCTGATTATGATCTTGCACTGATAAAGATTGATGCAAAGGGATTAAAAGTTGCAAAGCTTGGAAATTCTGACAAAGTAAAACTGGGAGAAACTGCCATAGCAATAGGAAACCCTCTTCATTTCAGTTGGACCGTTACAGTGGGAGTTGTCAGTGCACTTGAAAGGGACATAAATGCAGGTGGGAGTTTACCGATCTATAAAGGTTTAATACAGACAGACGCAGCCATTAATCCCGGTAACAGCGGAGGTCCCCTTATTAACAGTGCCGGTGAAGTTATAGGAATAAATACGCTTATATTTTCGGGTACAGAAAACACTGTAGCACAGGGACTGGGATTTGCCATCCCTATGAATACTGCCAGAAAAGTGGCAAATGAACTCATGGAGGGCGGCAAAAGTGCTTCAACATCAAGTAAAAAACCGTGGATAGGTATAAAGCTTCAGAATGTAACAAAACAGCTGGCACAGCAATGGGGATTTCCTACCTCTACAGGCGTACTTATTGTAAATGTTATAGCAAACAGTCCTGCGCAGAGAGGTGGTCTGTGTCCCGGCGACATAATAGTTGACGTAAACGGAAAAACAGTTAAAACATATGAAGATTTAATAGGAAAACTCGGTTCTTTAAAATCAGGGACAGCAGTTGAACTTGGTGTATGGCACGAAGGAAGAAAGGCAAAAAGAGAAATAATTATTGAAGTGCTTAAGTGAGGGAGTCGTGAAGTGAGGGTTGAGGGTTTAAGATTGGTTAATTCTCAACTATAAACATATTATAACCGGTCACAGAGTACTGACTTTAAATTTTATTATATCTTACAGTTTCACAGAAGGAAATATTTCTTGAAGAAAGAATATTTATAGGGGAAACTACGAAAGGAGGTGTAACCTGGCAATAGTGGCGTAAATTCAGGTAAATTTTTGCCAGGTAAAATCTTTGGGTGTTAGAGTAACAAAAGAAAGAATACCAGTAGTCCTTCTTACAACAACCCATCGTATGGAAGGAGAAGTTCATGTAATTCCGGGAGGACGACTTCTGGATGAAATCAATAAAAAGATTGACTTTCTCCCTATTACAAATGTTACAGTCTATGATTTAGATGGGGAAACTCCTCTAGATACAGTAGATTTCCTTGCAGTTAACAAAAGCCAGATAGTTTTTTTAACGCCGAGCGTAGGTTATTAATTATATTTACTAACCTCCGGGAGAGAGATAGATCTAAAAATATTTATACATCTAAGTCAGAAGGGCAGGTGGATAAAAACCAGCTTTAGATGTAAATAGTTGGTTTTATTTTTATGAGAGTCAGGTGGCTTGGGCATTCCTGTTTTCTAATAACATCAGGAAGGGGTATAAAAATATTAACAGATCCCTATGGTAAAAATGTGTCTTATACCTTGCCAAAGGTTACTCCAGATATAGTAATACTCAGTCATCATCATTTCGATCATAATGCTCACTGGAGAGCTGAAGGCAAGCCGAGAATAGTAAAAAGAACAAGTGATTTTTATGAAGAACATGAAGTAAACGTAAAAGGTGAACATATAAAATTTAAAGGAATTCCTACATATCATGATACAAGTCTCGGGAAAAAGAAAGGGCCAAATACCATACTGGTCTGGGCACTGGATGAGATATCCTTCTGTTTTCTGGGAGATCTGGGACATATACCTTCTGAAAAAGAATACGAAACTATAGGAAAAGTAGATGTCCTGTTTGTACCTGTAGGAGGACTGACTACAATTGCTGCAAAAGAAGCAGCAGATATTGCAAACAGACTTTCTCCAAGTATTGTTTTTCCAATGCATTTTAAAACAGAGTTCGGAGGAGAAGCTCTCGCCAATATTTTATCTGATGATGTGTCAATCTTCCTTGCCAGAATGAGAGATGTAAGGAAACTTGATACAGACTCATTTAATTTTAATCCTGCAGATATAAAAGAAGCTTCACTTGAAGGGACAAGGGTCTATAATTTAACATACATACCGTCAGAAGAATAACTGCGTGATGCGTGATGGTGATGGGTGATGCGATAGCATTCACATGTTACTCATTACGCATTACGATTTAACCGCAAATACCTCAATCCTTCGTGCATATCAACCGGGGATTAACAGTCCTGATTACGTAAATGGATAAAAATTGCTATGCAGCTCTTATCAAAGCTGACTGCTATCAGTTGACAGCTGAACACTTTACTGAGGTAAGCATAAATAATACTAACAGTCATGACCGGAGCGGTCACAAACAGATATGAAAATTAACAACGAGGGAACCATAAGACTTCATCATTTTTATATAAAATACCCACGTGACCCGTAACGGAGAAAAATGTTTATTAAATGCTTATGGTCAGATCAGTAAAATAAATGGAGTTTTTAATTTATGATTGATTATGTACATCTTCACGTTCATACAGAATTCAGCTTACTGGACGGTGCCTGTAAGATAAAAGAAATTGTTAAAGCAACAAAAGAGATGGGAATGAAAGCCCTTTCAATTACAGACCATGGTACAATGTTCGGTATTATTGATTTTTACACAGCCTGTATGCAGGAAGGAGTAAAACCTGTTGTAGGCTCTGAAATATATGTGGCACCAAGAACCAGGTTTGATAAATCTCCTGCCTATGACAAAAAACCCTATCATCTTGTACTACTGGCAAAAAATCTGGATGGATACAACAGGCTGAGTGAAATAGTCAGCCTGTCTTACCAGGAAGGGTTTTATTATAAACCGAGAGCAGATAAAGATATACTCAGACATTATGCATCTTCAGGGAACCTTATAGCCCTTTCCGCCTGTATGTCCGGTGAAGTGGCATCTTATATACAATTAAGACAACTGGATATGGCAGAGAAAGCTGCTCTGGAATATCGTGATATATTCGGCACAGGTAATTTCTATCTAGAAATTCAGGATCACAAAATACCGGAACAGAAAGAAATTAACGAACATGTAGTAAAAATAGCCAGAAAACACAATATACCTCTCATTGCAACAAATGATGTTCACTATATAAAAAAAGATCATGCCTTTGCCCATGATGTGCTTCTCTGTGTCGGTACAGGGAATAAACTGGCAGATAAAGAAAGACTTCGCTACCCGACTTCGGAATTCTATCTGAAAACACCTGAAGAAATGAAAAATCTATTCCCATTTGCCCCTGATTCCATAGAAAATTCAATGGAAATCATGGAGAAATGCAATATAAATTTCACCTTTGACGAACTCCATCTCCCTGATTATATTGTTCCTCCAGCCTATGATATAGCATCATATTTAAGATACCTCTGCGAAAAAGGCATAAAAGAGCGTTATCCCGATACCTGGCAGGAACTGATGCCAAGATTGAACTATGAACTTGATGTCATTCACACAAAAGGTTATGATGCATATTTTGTTATAGTATGGGATTTTATAAATTACAGCAGAAAACAGCACATCCCTGTAGGGCCGGGACGGGGTAGTGCCGCAGGCAGTATGGTTGCCTATGTACTGGGTATTACAGATATAGACCCTCTGAGATACGGACTGATTTTCGAAAGGTTTTTGAACCCGGAACGTAAATCCATGCCTGATATAGATATAGATTTCTGCTACACCAGAAGACCTGAAGTCATAGAATATGTAAAAAGAAAATACGGCACAGATCATGTGGCACAGATTATTACCTTCGGAAGAATGAAAGCAAAAGCTGCCATAAGAGATGTAGGACGGGTATTTGATCTGCCCATACCGTTTGTGGATAAAATTGCAAAGCTTATTCCGGCAAGAGCAAAAAATATAAAAGAAGCTCTTGAAACAGAGCAGGAACTCAGAGATATGGTGAGGGAAGATATGAATGTAAAAAGGCTGATTGAAACAGCACAGGAACTGGAAGGTCTTGCAAGAAATCCTGGCATACATGCTGCAGGAGTTGTTATTTCCAGGCATCCTCTCATAAAATGTGTTCCTCTTTACAGTTCCGGAGGAGATGGTATTTCAACTCAATATGAAATGAAAAACCTTGAAAAAATAGGACTCTTAAAAATGGATTTTCTGGGTCTGAGAACCCTCACTGTTTTACGTGATGCACTGGAATTAATAGAACGGAACAAACATGTTAAAGTAGACATAACAAAAATACCTCTTGCTGATCCTGCGACTGCGTCACTTCTTCAAAAAGGCCATACAGTAGGAGTATTCCAGCTTGAATCTGAAGGCATGACAAAAATAGTCATGGACCTTATGCCAGAAAAATTTGAAGATATTATACCGCTGGTGGCACTGTACAGACCGGGTCCTCTGGGCTCCGGCATGGTAGACGATTTTATAGCATGCAGACATGGGAAAAAGCAAATCCAGTACAAACATCCCATGCTGGAACCGGTATTGAAAGAAACCTACGGAGTAATTCTCTATCAGGATCAGGTAATGAAAATCTCAAATGAACTTGCCGGATTTTCTATGGGGCAGGCAGATTTATTAACAAGAGCCATGGGGAAGAAAAAACATGATGTTATGGCACAGCAAAAAGGATTATTCATAGAAGGATCAGTAAAAAAGGGAGTTCCTGCAAAAACAGCTGAAGAAATATTCGATCTTATGGCCTATTTCGCAGGTTATGGTTTCAATAAAGCACACAGTGCCTGTTATGCCTATATAGTTTATCAGACTGCCTATTTAAAAGCCCATTATCCTGTGGAATTCATGGCAGCCAACATGACAAGCGTAATGGATAAAACTGAAAAGATAGCTGTTCTTATAAGTGAATGTAAGAAAATGGGCATAAAAATCCTTCCTCCCCATGTAAATATAAGTAATTTTGCCTTTAATGTTCAGGGAGATAATATCATCCTGGGACTGGGAGCCATAAAAAATGTAGGCGAAGGTGCTATAAATGCCATTGTAGAGTCAAGGAACAGGGAAGGCAATTTTGAAAGTCTCTTTGATTTCTGCCAGAGAGTCGATCTCAGAGCGGTAAATAAAAGGGTCATTGAAAATTTAATACTTGCAGGTGCCTTTGATAATCTCGGAGCAAACAGGTCACAGCTTGTAAATTCAATAGAACAGGCCATGGAATACGGACAGCAGATTCAGAAAGAAAAAGACAGTCGCCAGATTCAACTGTTTGATATGGATGCAGAAGCGGCTTCTATGCCTCCTTCCATCGGGGAAATGGAAGATTTTTCCTATGATAAACGTTTATCTCTGGAAAAAGGAACTCTCGGTTTTTATATTTCAGGCCATCCTCTTACACCATATGAAGCAAAACTCAAGTCTCTTATTACTGCAACAGCCGGTAAACTTCAGTTGATAAAAGACAGAAGAAAAGTCACAATAGGAGGCATTGTGGTTCAGGCAAGAAAAACAATTACTAAAAAACAGGAAAACATGGCCTATGTTACCATTGAAGATCTGGAAGGAGAAATAGAGACTATTGTATTTCCTAAAACTTATAAAGAATATGGCCATCTCCTGATAGAAGATAAAATATTATTGATAGAAGGTACGGTAAAAATTGAAGAAAGAGGCAGCTATTCCGATGATGAAGAAGAAATCACGGAAAAACAGATAAAAATAAGTTTTTTTGCGGAAAAGATTTCGGAATTTTCATCACACCAGGAAGAAGATAAAAAAGAGGAACATGAAAAGATACAGAGCAAATATCAGGGTATACATATAAAAGTTCTCCTGGACAGTATGGAATATAAAAAACTGGAGACATTGAAAGATTTTCTCCATTCACAAATAGGTGAACAGCCTGTTTACATACATCTGGAAAAAGGTATAGAAAAAAGATTGATAGCCCTTAATAAAGACTACTGGGCATCTCCCACAGGCATAGAACACAATCTGTCAGGACTTATGGGAGAACATGCTATAGTATGGGTAGAGTGACATGCTATATGGTAATAGGTACCGGGTAATAGAAAAAATAGGTCATGGAAGTATGGGATATGTGCTGAAATGTCGTGATATATGGCTCGGACGTAATGTAGCATTAAAGATTCCATGGCAACATCTCATTGAACATGATAAAATTTCAACTGCCATAAAACCTCTCAAAAGATTTGTACGGGAAGCAAGAGAACTTGCCAGTCTCGAACATCCAAATATAGTAACCGTCTATGATATGGGCTGTGAAAACAATATACCCTATCTTGTTATGCCTTTCATAGAAGGAACAAGTCTGGACAAAATCCTCTCTCACGGTAAGCCTGATACAGAAACAGCCCTGACCATAGCAATTGATATATTCGAGGCCATAGGACATGCTCACGAACATGGTATTGTTCACCGCGATTTAAAACCTTCGAATATAATCATTACAGACAGAGATAAAACAATGATAATGGATTTCGGTATGGTCAGGAGAATAGGAAGTGATACTGAACTGACAGAAATCAATTCTATAATAGGTTCAGCTGACTACATCTCGCCGGAACAGGCTATGTCAAGCAAAGTTGACCATCGGGCAGATCTATATTCCATCGGTATAATTCTTTACGAATTATTCACAGGAGTCAGGCCTTTCCGGGGAGATAATATATTTTCACTCATATTGCAGCACATCAATGTCATACCACAGCCTCCGAGTTTTCATAACCCTTTCATTAATATTAAACTCGAAAAAATTATTATGAATCTATTACAGAAAAAACCTGCAAAACGTTATGATAATACTAAAAAAATCATCTCTCTTCTCAAAGATATTTATTCCTGCAGAAAACAAACAACAGGAGAAAGATTATATAAAGAAAGAAATATTGATTTTTCTATTCGACTCATAGGAAAAGACAAAACTATTTATCGCCTTGTCTCCCTGGTAGATATGTTAAAATCAGGGAAAAATTCTGTATGTTTTATTACAGGTCCCGAAGGAACAGGAAAAAGCCGCCTGGTTAACGAGATAATCACCATCGCTTCCGTAAGGAAGATAAAATATCTAAAAGAAGAACTTGGAGAAATTGATACTGTTATCCCATTTTATTCCATTAGGAAATTAATCAAAGAATTGAATATGGAGGATCTTATTCATAATAGCCCGGAAATTACAATGGAACATTTCTCTTCTTTAATTACTGATAAACTGGAAGATTATACACATTCAGAGCCTTTAATAATAATATTTGACGACGCAGCTTATGCAACAGCTGATACAAAAACACTTCTTGCCTCTGTAATAAAAAATTCCATTCTTAAAAACATACCTGTTTTATGGGTTTTAACATCTCATATACCTGAAAAATCTTTTTGTGATACAGACTTAAATATAGAAGAAAAAATTGAAGACATAAAACTGGAATACCTGTCTCGAAATGATTTTTCAGATTTAATAGAGGAATTTCTCGGGAAAAACAGGTTAAATGAAGAAGCTATAGATAAAATTTATAAGTTATGCAATGGCTCCCCTTTATATCTCAAGGAAATTATAAAAGGCCAGAAAGAAATTTCTCCGAAAAAAAATAAAAAAGATATAATAAAATCCAACATAGAAAAATTAAAAAATAATCCCCTCTTACAGTTACTATGTGTATATCACGGAGATATAACTTTATCTATGACAGAGGAAATTTTAAAGGAATATACCGGAAAAAATTTAAAAGAATTTTCTTTACCTGATATAGTGAAATATAACAAAAATAATGACAGGTTTTCTTTTATACATCCATTGTATAAAAAGATATTATATGATAATATAACATCAGATATAAAGAAAATTTTTCATAATAAAATTGCCTGTATCTATGAAAAAAAGGTGAAAAATTATAAAAATAGTATTTTTTTTCTATTATGTGTGTTAATATATCATTTTCTAAAAGGAGACGATATAGAAAAAGCCTGTCATTACTGTGCAAAAATTAATTTTTTTGCTTCTTCAACAGGATCCTGTAAGGAGTTATTTTACAGGTGTAATTTATTAAAAATTACTGATACTGCAAAATAAACATCTACATCTGTCATTGTTAAATAAAGGAGACATACTCCTGATTATAAAAGAGAAATACTCTTTGAGACTGCCATCAATTAAAGATGCATTGAATAGACCCTTATATTAGTTCTTCCCGTGACATATTACGAGATAACAAGGAGCAAATATCAGGTATTATCAGTAAAAAAGGAGACAGACAGTGAATACAGAGATAATTTTCTTCTGGTTATTAGCCGGTATATATTCCTTAATAATTTTATTGGAACTCAGAGCCCATTACATACAGGATAATCAAAACAGAGACATACTTGAAAGACCTAATTTTTTTCTGTGGTTTTTAAGCAGACAGTATTATATGTCCGGATTGCAGGCTATGGATAGAAAGAAATATAAAAAAGCTTTACTGCAATTCAAGAGAGCTTTACAGTTTGACCCTCATTACGGACCTGCTTATTTAGAGATGGGGAAATCTCTATTTTTTCTCGGTAAACTGCAATCATCTCAGGGTATGATTGAAAAAGCTGTTAAACTGGAAGAGGAAAACGCAAAAAATCACCTGAACCTTGGCATAGTACTTTCTGCCCAGGGGAATTACCAGGAAGCCATTATTCATCTTGATAGATCCTGCTCAATAGATAAACATGATTTTGATATCTATCTGTACAGAGGAGCATGCCTTTTTGAATTAAGAAAAATAAATATGTCAGTAGAAAGTTTTATAAAAAGTCTCCATCTTGTATCAAACTATCAGATGTTTACAACTATGATTGAGAGGTTTGTCAGAGTCTTCGACAGTGTATTATATAAAGCTATAATAAATTTTCTGGAAAAACTTGATGTAAAATACGATGATATAACGGTAAACGATAACTTTGAACGAAGTTTTAACGGAGTTTATACAGATGACAGGGATATCACTTTTTCACCTGTTGAAAAATGTGCCATCCTTATGCTCAGCTTTCCGGCAAAAGATTGTGCTTCTATTATGCAAAAATTTCCTTCTGTATTCATAAAAAAGCTTGCAGAAATAATGGCAGGTATGTCTGATGTAAAGTTAAACGAAAAGAAACTTGTCCTCGGTGAATTTCTTGAAACAATAGACTGGCGTGAGATAATCAAGACAGAATCGGAAGAAGCAAAAAAATATTATAACCTGGGCAAATCTTTTATGGAAAGAACCAATCTTGACCTTGCAATAACACAGTTTAAAAAAGCTCTCAGAATTGACCCTAATTATATTGAAGCCCGGAAAGATCTTGGCTATGCATTTGCAAAAAGGGGCCAGCTAAATGATGCCATTTCAGAATGGGAAAAAGCTATAGCTTCAGGAGTAAAGGATGCAGAACTGCATAAAAAACTCGGCGATGCCTATGCCAAACAGGGTAATTTAAGCCAGGCCAGCTATGAATGGAAAAAAGCTTCAGCAGTTGAGCGAAGCAACGGATCGGTTATCAGTGATCAGTGACCGGTTACAAGTCAGCGGTAATTTCGGCATCAGTTGAAACCGGGTTCCAGGTTTTAATCTTCCTGACGGGACACCCCAAAGCAGTAATCAATCAGTGACATATTTTCTGTCAGGAAATAAGTACATCATATTTACAGTTTATATCCTGAAGCGTAACCTGTAACGCGATGATACTAACTGGTCTCACATTTTGCCGGAGTTGTTTTTCCTGCAGTCCTAAGGACCGCTCCAGATAAGTTCATACCCATTTCTAAAACCTGTCCCTGTCCGGACTCTTCCGGAAAAGATATGATCCTGTTGCGTAGCAAACTGGTTTTACAGACTGTTAATATTTTGCGTCTATATAATTTATAACTCTCTTTTAATACGGCATATCTTTTCCTACAGAGCCCGGACAGGAACAGGAGCGTGTTCCATATTTTTTGGGTACCAATTTATCTGGAGCGGTAATTATAGAATAAGGATTTACAACTTTTAGCTGATAATTATCTGCTGAACACTTTTACAAAAATAAACCTTCAAATGACGTTAAATGTAAGATTGAATATATACTTGCGTGTTTAACTGTTATATCTTATAATAAGTGAGTGGTGAATAGTGAGTATAATCAGTCTGCTCACTGCTCACTACTCACTTATATGTCCTGTATGGACTGAATATCTTCGAGGTGAATCGTGGGTAATATCTGTTCTTTATGTGGTTCAGATAACAATGATAGTGCAAAGTTCTGTAATGAATGCGGACAAACCCTTGGAACTAAAAGTGTAAACAAATCCAAACCTGTAGCATTGAAACAGGGTACCATGCTTAAAGGGAACCGGTATATTACAAAAAGGTTGATTAAAGCAGGAGGTATGGGAGCTGTTTATGAAGCAACAGATAAAAATTTAAATGAAATTTTTGCCATTAAAGAACTCTGGACCTACGTCTCTACAGCAAAAGAAAGAGACTATCTCGTCAAAAGATTTGAAAGCGAAGCAAAATTACTATCAACACTTAATCATATGAGTCTTCCAAGAGTTTATGATTATTTTATTGACAATGAACGTTATTATCTTGTAATGGATTTTATAGATGGCTGTGATCTGGATAATCTTATACGAAGGGATGGTAAACCGGGACTGCCACAGGAAGAAGTTGTAAAATGGGGAATTCAAATCTGTGAAGTTTTAGATTATCTGCATAATTCCACACCTCCTATAATTTACCGGGATTTAAAACCATCCAATATTATGCTTAGAAATTCCATCAATAGAATAGTTTTAATAGATTTTGGCATAGCCTGTGCTCTTGAAGATAATACGTCAGGTAATCCCAGAACAATGATAGGTACAATGGGTTATATTGCACCGGAACAATATCTGGGAAATCCTGTCCCTGCAAGTGATATATATTCTCTGGGAGGAACCCTGTATAATCTTCTTACAGGAAGTATGCCTGTACCTTTCAGTTATAAACACATGACATCTATTGTCCCGGAAATAGCTACAGGTATAGAGGAAATAGTATGCCGTTCCTTAAATTTAAAAGTTGAAGAAAGATATCAAAATGCCGGAGAAGTAAAGTCCGCTCTGGAAAAAGTTCTGGAAAGTGAAATACTGGCTCTGCGTACCATCAAAGAAAAACCCAGATTATCTCGTTGGAGAATATCAGGTGAACTGCCTGAACTTTCCGATATATTATCTGACATAGATTCTTCTATTGTAACAGGTGAAAGAATAGACGAAAAAGATACAAAAGAAATGAAAGACGACACCGAACAAATTGACGAGGCAATAGAAGTGGATAAACAGGAAGAAGACAGGGACAAAATATATATAGACCTGCTGGAAGAATTAATGAATACAGACCAGAATTTACAGGTTAAAATCATTCAATCAAAAGAAAAATATTTAGATGATAGATTTTTCGAAATATTTGATCACACGCTGGAATACGTAGCTTCAGAGGATAAAAATCTCGCAGAAGAGATGAATAATTTAAATAAAATTATGGTTTCAACGAATCTCCGTAAAAAATTAATAGAAGAGAAAGACAGAAGTGAAGTAGAAGAATTATTTGATGAAGATTTTATTGAAGTTTCCGGAGATGATAGTTATGCCCCTTCTGAGACGGTAGAAGAAATTAATATAAACAGAGATTTCCAGGAACATAAAGAGGAATTATTTGATGAAGATTTTATTGACGTCTCTGTAGAGGATAGTCCTGTGCCTTCCGGTAAAGGAGAAGAAATTAACATAACCGGAGAAGAAGGCTTCCCTGAACCTGAAGAAGAATTATTTGATGAAGATTTTATTGAAGATTCCATTGAAGATGATTTAAAACCCGATTTTTCTGACATAGCAGAACATATCGACATAAAGGAAAATAGAGAATTTTCGGAAACTAAAGAGGACTTATTTGACGACGATTTCATTGATTTTTCCCTTGAGAAGAAAGAAAAAATTGAAAAAAATCTGCCTGAAAAAGGTGAAGAAACAGATAACACATTTAATGAAGACGTTTCAGGTAATTCTCTGGCAAACGAAATAAATGAAGATTTTACAGAAAAAAACCTTGAAGAAATATTCAGTCCGTCGGAATTTATTAATGAAGAAATATCAGGGCAATTTAATAAAGAATTAGAGGAAGAAGATTATCTGACAGAAGAAGTGAATGCAATCTCTGAAGACAATATTAATTACAGTCAGGCAAATGATGATTATAATACAGGGGATGACTATATTGAGGAATATAATATAAAAGATCATCTCAAAACTGATATGGCATGTGATATGTTAGAAGAAGAAATGATTATATCGGATTCATTGTGGGAAACAGAAGAGGAAATCATTGATTTATCATTTGATAATGATGATGTAATTGAATTGAATGAAAATATAATAGAATTAGACACTTCAAACTATGTAAGGCCAGAGGAAACCGGTTGCATACAGGATGACGGGAAGAGATATTTTGAAGAAGCACAGAATTTAATTAAAGAAGAACATTTTGAAGAAGCAGTCAGTTTATGTGAAAAAGCTCTGGAATACAATGATGAATTTCTTGAAGTACACTATACTCTTGGTACTATTTACAAAAAAATTAACCGTTCTGATCTTGCCGTAGAAAGTTATAAAAAATATCTTGCTCTTAAACAGAAAAAAAGCGCAGAAAAAATTTCGAAAAAAAAATAAATGTTATTTAAAAAGTATTCTATGTAAGAGAAAAATTCAATTGACTTTGTTTTTTGTAAGTGATATGATTTTCAAGGGGTAGTTGTCACCCGGAAGGAGAAAATTTATGCAGGGTAGTGGTACCCAGGGCTTTTTAGATTCAGGCTCTGTATTAAAAAGTCAATTTCAAATAATAAAAAATTTGTCTGTCACAGAATTAAGTAGAAATTATCTCGGGAAAGATATAAATACGAATAAAACTGTTCTGGTTAAAGAGTTATTGGACACATTTCAGGATCAGGCAAAAAAGGAACAGGCAACTAAACAGTTCAGAATAGAAGCGCAGATTCTTATAGGTCTTGTGCACAGGGGGATTCCTACCTTTCGTGATTATTTTGAACATGATAATAAAAGATACATTGTAATGGATTATATAGAAGGTAAAACATTACATGATCATGTCAAAGACATCAAGGATTTTTTCGATGAAAAGCAGCTTCTGACATGGGCTTTAGAACTATGTGATATATTACATTATCTTCATTCAAGAAGGCCAAACCCTGTAATCTTCAGAGCCCTTGCTCCGAAAAACATCATCATTTCACCGGAAGGTAAATTAATTCTTATAAATTTTGCTATATCAAAAGTATTCAGCCCTTCATCTAAAACAATGGCTGTTGCCAAGATGGTAAATCATAATTTTTCACCTCTTGAACAATATTCAGGTGTTACAGATAATAGAACAGATATATATTCTCTCGGTGCAACCCTTTATTATACCATAACAAAAGAGCTACCTGTAGATGCAATGAACAGGAGTCTCGAAGATACTCCTCTCCGGTCATGTATGGAAATTAACAATAAAATTTCTCCGGAGCTTGAAGCTATCATAATAAAATGTATGGAATTACAGCAGGACATGCGATATCAGAATGTTTCCGACATTCAGGTAGATCTGAGAAAATTATTCGATATGAAATATCGTCTTCAAAGCGCACCTAAAACATCACGATTATCTCTCAGTTCTATAGGAGGTTCATCTCCCTCTCCCCCATCAGGTTCTCTGAGACCACCTTTAAATATACCGGCAGACAGTCCTGTTAAACCAGCTCTTTCTCAGGGTTCTTTAAAATCAACAGTGCCAGGCGGTATGGTTCAGGGTTCTCTAAAACCATCTCTGCCAACATCTTCTATCCCTCTGAGTTCTCTAAAACCATCTCTGCCAACATCTTCTATCCCTCTGAGTTCTCCAAGACCACCATTGCAGGGAGCCGGTATGTCACAGAGTTATCCAAGACCACCATTACAGGGAGCCGGTATGTCACAGAGTTATCCAAGACCACCATTACAGGGAGCCGGTATGTCACAGAGTTCTCCAAGACCACCATTACAGGGAGGCCAGACAAAGCCGACAATGTCTCCTGGAACTCCACAGGTTGTTTCAGGAAGACAGGCTCAGACACCTTCCAAATTACCTGCAAGACCGCCCTTAACTATGTCCGCAAAAACATCCCGTCTTTCAGATGTTATCCTGTCTCTTCAGAAACCTGGAAAAACTCAAGAAATTACAGACAGACCGGCCACTTCGCCTCCTCCTTCAAGAGTGTCTTATGCCGGAAAGGAAGAACATGAAAATAAACTATTTAACAAACAGGGTACCGATATAGCAGAAGACAAATCTTTAGATACAGATGACAACAGACCTCTACCACCTCCAGTATTTTCAAGGACTTCATCACCTCCTGATAGCCAGCATCGAAAAAGTATTCTTCAAACAAAGTCTGAAGAAAACAAACCTTCTTCCTGGGTTACTTCTGATAAGGGACGTACTCCTCTGACAAGACGATTAACTTTACCTCCGACACAGGGTAAAGCAGTAGAAACATTGCCACCTCCTGTAACACATGGTAAAGGTTCCTTACCATCCAGAGCAGGTTCTTTTAACAGTTTAACAGGTCAGTCTTCTGATGAACAAAAAGATACTAAACCCCATGATGGAACAGGCAGTAGATTCCCTTTACCTTCATTTCCAAAGAGATCTACTGATACTGCAACAAAAGTTGTAGACATATCAAATAAACCTCTTCCTCCGCCCGGACTAAAATCACAGGACAGGCCTGAACCCGGTAATTATCCTTTACCCGGTTCTCAGAGTGGAAGCTTAAAAAGGATTCAAACGAGAAAGTTTTCTACCGATAGTATGTCCTCTCTTCCTGCAAGAAAGGAAAAAAGTGAAAAAGAACAGCTTCCTCCTTATGGAAGATCATTTACCGGCAGGGAGGCTTCAGGTTCAATCCAGGATGGGAGAGAGAAAAAATCACCGGCTATATCTCACAGTGTGCCCGCTCATCATGAAACAAATAAAATACCCTATCAGTCTGAAAGAGTAGAAGATAGTAAAGAAGAGGCAGCTTTTGAAAAGGAAACATCCCTGTCATCCAGAGAGCATCCTGTAAATACAGGAGTAATATTGAATAATAGATATAAAGTAATAGAGTTGCTGGGTGAAGGACAGACTACAAGAACCTATAAAGCTATGGATATGAAAAATAATTGCCATGTAGCACTGAAAGAGCTACTTGACAAATTTGACGATCCTGTAAAGAGACGAGAAGCGATATTACAATTCCAGGTAGAAGCAAAAATACTCATAAAGCTCGAACATCCTGCCATACCTAAATTTGAAGAATATTTCTCTCATGAAAGCAGACGTTTCTTTATAATAGATTTTGTAGAAGGGGAAACCCTTGACAGAATAATTCAAAATTCTCCGTTTTTTGAAGAATACAGATTGATTGAATGGGCTATTGAATTATGTGATATTATTGATTATATGCATTCCCAGACACCGGAACCTGTTATATTCAGAGATATGTGCCCCAAGAATGTCATTTTATCTTCAGAAGGAAAACTTAAAATAATAGATTTTGGTATTTCAAAATTATTCACACCTGATGCAAAGACAGCTGCAGTTGCCAAAACTATAAATCCCAACTACTCACCGGTAGAGCAATATGTAGGGCAAACTGATCAGAAAAGTGACATTTATTCTGTTGGTGCCACATTATATTATCTTGCAACAAAATCTGTACCCGTAGATGCCATAGACAGAAGTATAAATGATATGAACCTCCCTAACTGCAGGAGATTTAACAATAATATATCAACAGAATTTGAATCTATTATATTAAAATCTATGGAAATAAATAAAGTTGATAGATATGAAAATATTAAAGAAATGAAAGTGACCCTGCAGGAATTATACAAAAAAATAATGAAGGCTTCCCCTCTTCCGGCAGGCAGGCAAAAGTCAGGAAAGCAGACCGGTTCACTCACCTCCGGTAAACCATCAGGCAAACTGCCCGGCAAACCGTCAGGCAAGCTGGATACAGGCTCAATAGCTTATCAGAAAGATGAAAGTAAAGAGGATAAGAAGACCGGTAATATTACATCCGTATTATTAATAGCTGCTGTTATATCATTTCTATTATTGGTAGCTATCGGGGCAACAATCTATTTTACAAAAGCATGGTTATACATACCTGATATTATAGCTTATATAACGGGGTTCTTTAAAAAATAATTAACTCAGTACCGTAAGAGGAAAATAACTATCATTTGCCAGAGTTATTTTTGAACAGGCCTTTATCAAATATAAGGTCAAACTGATGGGATTGTGCTGGCTATAACACTGATGCGCATCGAGCTTTACCGGGAACCGTAATGAGTAGAAAGCAATACTTTTCACTGCTCACTACTCACTACTCACTTTTTATCTGCTTGCTGCTTCTTTAATCATATTTAACGCAATAACAGATCTCTGTATCTGATTTGTGCCTTCATATATCTGTGTTATCTTTGCATCCCTCATCATTTTTTCCAGAGGGTATTCTCTCATATAGCCGGAACCACCCATTATCTGAAGGGCGTCGGTAGTAACTTTCATTGCAGTATCAGATGCAATAAGTTTACACATAGCAGATTCCTTGGATATTTCCTTTCGAGTTCCACTGTCTATAGTCCTGGCTACAGCATAGGTAAGAGCTCTTGTTGCTTCTATCTGTGTGGCCATGTCGGCAAACATATGTTGAACTGCCTGAAAACCTGTAACAGGTTGACCGAACTGAACCCTCTGGCGGGCAAAATCCATAGCTGCGTCCATTGCACCCTGGGCTATACCAAGAGCCTGAGCGGCCACTCCTGGCCTCGCATTATCAAGGGTTTTCAGGGCTACTATAAAACCATAACCTTCTTTTACAAGGAGATTGGCTTTCGGAATTTTACAGTTCTGAAATACAAGTTCTCTTGTAGCAGAACAGCGAATACCCATTTTCTTTTCTTTTTTCCCGAAATCAAAGCCAGGAGTGCCTTTTTCAACAATGAAAGCTGAAAGACCGCGGGATCCTCTTTTTTTATTTGTAGCTGCTATAACAGTATATATATCTGCTTCACCGCCATTTGTTATCCACTGCTTTGTTCCGTTTAAGACATAATAATCTCCATCAACTTTAGCAGTAGTTTCTACTCCTCCTGCATCACTTCCTGCATTTGCTTCTGTAAGTCCGAAAGCAGCAAGTTTTTCTCCTTTTGCTATGGGAGGAAGATATTTTTTCTTCTGTTCTTCAGTTCCGAAGAGAAGTATGGGGAAAGCTCCGAGAGCAGAAGCGGCAAATGATACAGCCACTCCTCCGCAGGCTCTGCTTATCTGTTCAACAGCAAGGGCAAGCTCGAAGACTCCTCCTCCGAAACCGCCATATTCCTCCGGTATATAAAGCCCAAAAAGATCTGCCTGTGCAAGATGTTTCATAATTTCCCACGGGAACTCTTCTGTTTCATCCAGTTTTGCTGCTACAGGCGCTACCTTTTCTATTGCTATCTTTCTGGCAAGATCAACTATTGCCTGTTGTTCTTCTGTTAAAAAATAATTCAAAACAGTCACTCCTTTATCAGTTATCAGTTATGTTATCGTGACGCGTGACGGGTAATTCCACTCACCGTTCACCGCTCACCTGTCACTGTAAAAGTCATTCTATCACGGTTTAAAATAAAAATCAACGATGTTTGTTTTTTAAATAGTAAAAAGTTGACTTTTTGGTATAAATATTGCATAATTAAGAAGTTCTTATGATTATTTTGATGTAGCATAAATAATACGTTACCCGTCACGATTTTAAATATAAAGGTGATAATATGAAGATAGACAACACATTAACTAACAAATGGACAGATAAATGGCGTAAAGAAAAACACAGTAACATTATACCTGTTACTGAAAGATTTCTTGAAAAATTTCTGGATGCGGTAAATAATAATGATGAACTGACTGCCTGTGAAGAAGGTCAATTGATTGGAAGGGAAATCAATATTTCTGTTACTCCTTCGGAAATTATAGAAGCATGGAATAGCCTCAAAAATTCATTTGTAAAAGTACTGGAAGAAGAAAATTATTCCACTGTCATAGAAACTGTCGAGAAAATGTTTAACAGTTCCAAAATAGGATTTCTGGAAGAAGTGTTTAAAAGGCAGAATCTGGAACTTCAAAGTGTTCAACAGAGAGAAAAAGAATTATCTACAAGGTTTGAAGTAGCAGAATATGAACTATCCATATCTTTAAGTAAAAAAGTCACTTTATATGAAGCCATGAATCTGACCCTTGATACAATTATCCGCCTCACAGGTGCGGAAAGAGCATCTATTATGTTATGGGATGAGAAAGAAGAATTACTTACAGTAAAAGCAGCAAGAGGAGTTGATGCAGAACCATTCGGGCTCTATAAAATAAAATCAGGGGAAGGTATCGGAGGGTGGGCTTTTGAGCATGGCCGGGTATGCGTGGTAAATGATGTAAGAAAAGACAGTCGTTTTATAAAATCACCTTCCAATCAGAAGGAAATTAAATCTATTATCTGTTTACCTCTTATTGCAGAAGATTTTAAAATGGGAGTTATCATAGTAGGGACTCTGAGCAAATACCATGATTTCACAAAAGATGAAATAAAAACACTGGAACTTATAGCAAGCCGTTCTGCTCTTGTAATTGATAATGTTATACTCCATGAAAATGAAAAAATATATATTGAAGAACTGAAAGAAAAAACAGACAAATTGAATGCTATAGTGAGAGATATGGGAGATGGAGTATTACTGTTTGATAAAAACGGTTCTATTACATTCTTTAACAGAGCAGCAGAATATATTATGAACAGAACGGAAGAGCAGGTAATTGGCACTGAATGGACATCCCTTATAACCCTCAGAGATGATGAGGGTAAACCTGTATCAATAGAACCTTCTTTTAAATTCAAACGTTCCAAAGGATTTATAAATACCGCTCCCGAAGAAAGAAAATTTTTAAGTGCTACGGCAACACCTCTCCTTAATCCACACGGAGAAAAAATTGGAGGTATTGTAGTAATCAGCGATATGTCCAAAGAAAAAGAGATAGAGAAGATGAAATCCGAATTTGTCTCTATAGTTTCTCATGATTTACGGTCACCCCTTACATCTGTCAAAGGATATGCCAGCATGATACTACACTACAATGATAAATTGACTGATGATAAGAAAAAGGAATTTCTGGAAATAATCATAAGAGAGGTAGAAAGACTTGTAAGGCTGATAAAAAGTCTCCTAGACCTGGCAAAAATAGAATCCGGAAGGTTTGAAAGCCAGAAAATGCCGGTAGAAATAATTCCTCTGATACAAAATGTGATGGATACCTATAGAAGCAGTGAAATTCATAAGATAAACATGAACATAAAAAGAGACTTGCCTGTCATTATGGCAGATCCCGATCAGTTAGAACAGGTGCTTCATAACCTTGTCGGTAACGCCATCAAATATTCACCTGAAGGAGGAGAAGTAGAAGTAGGAGGATATCTGGAAGATAATAAAATAATTATTTATGTTCAGGATCAGGGTATTGGCATACCGGAAGAAGAAATTGAAGGAGTTTTCGATAAATTCCACAGGGTAAAATCAGGCCACAGAATTGCCGGGGCAGGACTGGGTTTATTTATTACAAAAAATATTATAGATGCCCATGAAGGCAGAATCTGGGTCGAAAGTTCTCATGGAAAAGGAAGCAAATTTATATTTTCTTTAAATTTATAAAAACGTTAATCAGTGAGTAGTGACTGAGAATTACTCTGTTTACTCACTGCTCAACACTCGAATATGTTGAGAGCTTTTTTACTGACCTGAGTATAAGCATGTAATAAAAGTTTTCCTCCCGTCACGGGTGACGCGTCACGAGAGCATATATTTATTATTTATACTCCCTTCAGTAGATCACATGTCATAAAAAAAACAATCTAACCGTTTTATTTATTTTCCACATTATTGACTTTTCACATATTTTAATATAAAATTATTATAGATAAACCATATAATCTGTAATATAAAGGAATAATATATGTTTGTTGATAGACATGGTTTTACCTTTGCAGAAATAATGATATCAGTCGGTATACTGGCCCTTCTTCTTTTAACTGTCCTGGCAATATTCGGAACAACTCTTTCAGGAATAAAAAGAGGAGAAAATGAAATAGTTGCCGTATCACTGGCACAGCAGGTAATGGAAACATATAAAAATGATCTGGAACTGGATTTTGATAAATATCCGGTAAATACTCATAAGACTGTTATCCTTGAGCAGAATGTTATAAATGGAATTCCTTTTACAGCTGAAATAGACATATCCAGGATAGGAGGCTTATCGGAATCGCGTATAAAAAAAGTTGAGGTAAATATAGGTTGGAAAGATAATACGTTAGGAAATACTAAATTTAAACTTACCACCTATGTAAACAAAGTAAATGATAAATAAGTTAAGAAAATCAGGTTTTTCCCTGGTAGAACTTATAATATCGATAATTATAATCAGCCTGATGTTAACAGCTATCAGTGTTGTAATGATCAGCAGTATGAGGCTATCTGTCATAGGCCGTGCGAGAGGGGGCATTCAGGGCAGTGCTATTTCCGCCATAGGTTATTTAACAAGAGAACTTATGGAATCAGATATAAGATCTGCCAGGGTAGAGAATATAGATGCCAACTGCCCTACTGCTATAAGTTTCCTGTCAGCAGTAGAAATTAACGGCGTCGATCTTAAATATGAACTCTCTACAGGGAAAATGGCATGGCAAAAATATATAATATATTTTCTTTTTCCTGATACAGCTACAGAAGATAAAATGTTAATAAGGAAGGAGTATAATCCGAAAGATACTGCCACACCTCCTTTGAGTGGTTTCGAATATTATATTGAAAGAACCATACCTTTACTATCAGAGGATATGGAACCTGAATGTAATTATACACCGGGTGACAGCAGATGCAGGGTAATTGCCCATGGAATATATAAACTTGAAGCAGTGCTGCCCGATCCGAATGAATATGTAAGCAAACGTTATATGACAATTTCAGTAACGGTTCGCGCTGTATCATTGAAGAGACATATGAAAGAACAGTCAGAATACAAAACAAGGGTTTACTTCAGAAATTAGGGAGGAATTTTATATGTTTTTTAGAAGAAAAGAAGGACTGATTTTAATAACAGTTCTCGGAGTTATGATGGTTACCAGCATACTGATTCTGGCTTTATTTCAAAGTACCCTGGCTAATTTAAATTTTGCTTCAAGGCAGATAAAAAGTATTATAGCAATGAATGCAGCAGAAGCAGGGATTGCAATGGCAGTTTATGAACTGGAAAGTGACCCTGACAGGTATATCAATGTTACAGGAAATCTGAGTAATGGCGTAGGATATGACGTAACCATACAAAACAATATTAATGAACCAAATCAAATTGGCGAAATGCCTCCTTACTCTATAAAACTGACTTCAGTAGGTTATGCAAGAAAATTCAAAAGAACAGTAGAAACAATACTGAGACCGAGGAGTCTTCAGCTAGGACTGGCCAGTAACGGCCCTGTTGATATGAATGATGCATTTTATGTTAAAGTCAATGCAGTTCCCGGTTATACAGGAAATATTCATGCCAACGGAGGGATTTATCCGGAATATTCATTTAATGCCGATATAGTCTGGATAGATTTGAATCTTATCATTTTTCATATAAACTTACCATTCCCACCTTTTTATGATGTAAACGGTAAGGTTACCGGTCGTGGCAGGATAAGCAATTTCATAAAAACGGGAGTCGAACCTCCAGGGAATTACAATGACAACAGTGATCCAAACCGCCCTGTAGCAGAAGTGCCTTTAAATTTCACTGAATGGACTTTTAATAATCTTAAAGCAAATCATAGTGACCCCAATGAAATAACGCCTCCTGCAGGTAATGCAACCTATCGTGTTGAAAACGGGAATCTCAATTATTATCTTGGTGGCGTTCTGGGACCTTTTCCCGTAACAGACACATTACCTCCCGGTGTAACCTGCAATGGTAATACATTAACTGCAGCAGGTCCTCTTAAACTACGTATTACAGGTGATATAACAATAGAAGATTCCAATTTCTACTGTCCGAGTTTAACACAGGTCATAGTAGAAAAACCTTCTTCAGGCATGGGTTCCGGTAATATGGTAGTAAAGGATACGAATTTTTACGGTAAAACTGCTCTTATAGTAGAAGGAAAACTTACCTTTGAAGGATATTCGAACATATCAGGTCTGAGTACTGACGGCCTGGCCATATATTCAGGGGATGGTATGGATATACACATGCAACCTGCAGATCCGAATTTTGCCGACCTGATCAATTTACCTGCCGCCGAAAGGAAGAAACATACATACTATGGTGTAATATACAGTGACGGCCCTATAAATCTATATAATGAAGGGTGTCGTGGACTGATGGTAGATGGCTCAGTAGTAAGTACTTACAGTAACGGAACAACTCCTTCTATAAGCTTTCAACATGACAACAGTGTTTCAGGTTTGGGAAAACTTGGCTATTGCCTTGAATTTAAATATGATCCCGATTATACACAGAATCTTATAATAACATCACCGGGACCATCAGGATACAGATATGACAGAGTATACTGGCATGTATATTAATATCGTGTCACGTAACGCGTAACGGGCGACGTGAGGAAAAAGACAATTAATAAATTTTCATTTCTGATTATTCATTTTCAAACGAAATTATTTCTTATCAAGGACTTTTCTTATTATTTTTGCCATAACCCTTATATCAAAAGGTTTCATAGTAAATTCCCTGACACCAATCTTTTTGGCCTTTTCTGCTGTTATCATATCACTGTACCCTGTAGAAAGAATTACCGGAAGATCTGGCCTGATAGAGAGAATATGTTTCACCAGGTCAGTGCCGGTCTTTCCAGGCATTGTCTGATCGGTAATGATTATATCAAATTTATCCGGTTCCTTCTTAAACATATCCAGCGCTTCAGAACTGCTTGAAAGAGCAATGACTGCATAACCAAGATCTTCTAACATCTTCTTACCGAGATAGACAAGTTTTCTATCATCATCTACAAACAGTATGGTTTCTGTTCCCCCTGGAAGATTTTCCGCAAAAGAAACCTTTTGAGGCACTTCCGTATCAATTCTGGGAAGTAAAACTTCAAAGGCAGTACCTTTACCGATATGGCTGTTTACTATTATATCTCCACCATGACTTCTCACTATGCCATGAACGACAGATAATCCGAGACCTGTTCCCTCTCCCGGATCTTTTGTAGTAAAATACGGTTCAAAAATATGTTCCAGTATATCAGGTTCAATGCCATGGCCTGTATCCTTTACGACAAGCTTTACATAGGGTCCTGATTTTAATCCTTCATAGAGGACGGCATTATTTATATCCACATCGAAATTAGACAGGCTTACCTCCATAATACCGCCTTTTTCTCTCATAGCATAAAAAGCATTGGTACAGAGATTCATTAATAACTGATGGATCTGTATAGTATCTGCAATTACCGTATAGGGGCCTCCGCCGAGTTTCTGACGAATCTCTACCGTAGCAGGCAGTGATGCTCTCAAGAGCTTTAATACTTCTTTAACGATGACATTAATCTGAACAGGCATTTTTTCCTGTTCACTCTGGCGGCTGAAAGCAAGGATCTGTTTTACAAGATCCGTAGCACGGTAACTGGCCTGAATAACCTCTTCCAGATTTGAATAGACCTTGCTTCCTTCCGGTATCTCTTTTAATGCCAGATAGGTAAAACCAATGACGGCACTCAGAATATTATTAAAATCATGGGCAATACCACCTGCAAGTGTACCGATAGCTTCCATCTTCTGCTTCTGCCGGAACTGGCTTTCCAGTTTCTTCTTATCTTCTTCCGCTTTTTTTCTTTCTGTTGTATCACGTAATACACCTTCTATAGCCAGAGGAATATCATCTTCACCGAATACAATATGAGTATTTGCCGAAAAATATATTTCTTTTTCATCTTTACTTTTAAGTTTTATTTCATAGTCCTTCACAACATGGGAATTATATAAATCCCGCAATAACATATCATACTGTAAAACGTCAGGACATATGTTTTTTATCGGCACCCCTGTAAGCTCTTTCGGATCATAGCCGCAATAGGACTTTATGGAAGGACTGATAAGTGTGATAATACCATCCATATCTGTGCGATAATATACGTCTACAAAGGATTCAAATATAGTACGGTATTTTTCTTCACTTTCCTTTATCTGTATATTCTTATTCCATCCTTTAATAAGGGAATCTACGAGACAATAAAGTTCTTCTTTATTAAAAGGTTTTGTAATATAATAAATATCCTTTTTCAAATTTTCTTTTATAGTGGCAAGTGATATATCGGAATAGGCTGTAACAAGAATAATAATAACTTCCGAGTCAATATTCCTTACTGCACTTGCAGTTTCAAGACCTCCAAGACGGGGCATCTTCATATCCAGTATACAGAGAGGTGTACGATTTCCTTTTCCGTACTCGCTCCTGAAAGCATCTAACAGATACTGGCCGTCGGGAAAAGTTCTCAGATGAAAATCTTCCTCTGTTTCTTCTCCATGAGTTAAATCGAACTGTCTGGTAAATATAATTGTATATATATCTAAAAAATTCTCATCATCATCTGCTATAAAAATAGTTCTATTATACATAATGTTTTACCTCTTTACCTGGTAATTGAACTTATAGTTAATGTCATAACTTAATTGGAAGCATAACACCTGATGTGCGACAGGGGGGATTTATAGTTCGTTATAATATAAACTATAAAGATATATACCAGAAACCTTTATGGTTTTTCCTTTCTGTATTCAAGAGACTTTCACAAAGTTGAGAAGAGATAATCCAGGGATTACTCGTAAGGATGCTTATACAAATTACACGTTGCTTTTTGCTCATCTATATGTTACATTATACATAAGTTCATTTAGAATGTAAATAGATTACTTGAGGTTATATTTTAATGAAAAAAATTTTTTTTATTATTTTATTTATATTATCGTCCGTTATATATATATCCGTTTCCAGAGAGATTTTTCCGGCAGAAAGGGATAAAGATTATGACAGAGCTTTTTCCGGGACATCGGGCTGGACAGGTGCAGACGGAACCTATTCAATACCATTGAGTGACGGAAAAACCATGTGGCTTTTTGGCGATACCTTTATCGGAGAAGTAGACCATTCAGGGAAAAGATCTAAAAAAACAGTAATAATAAATAATTCAATTGCTATTCAGGAAGGGAAAGATCCTTCTAATATTAAATTTATGTACGGAGGAACAGAAGAGAAACCTGAATCTTTCTTTATCCCTCCTGATGGTAAAGGCTTCTTCTGGATTTACGATGCAATTCCTGATAGAGGTGATGGCAAAATCATTGTTTTTCTGCCACAGATCGAAATATCAGGTGAAGGCATATTCGGGTTCAGACAGACAGGCAACTGGACTGCAGATGTTTTAATTAAAGGGCATAGCTGTTTTGTAAAAAATTATAAAAAATTGCCTTATTTTCAGGAAAAAGAGGGAGAAAAACCTGCCATAGCATTCGGCGCATCAATCCTTGTAGAAAAAGACTGGACTTATATTTACGGCACAGAAGATTATGAAATTACAAAAAATCTGATCCTTGCCAGAATAAAATCAGGCTCCATACCTTCTGAGACTCCATGGGAATTTCATACCGGAACAGGATGGAGCAAAAATCTGTCTGACTGTAAACCGGTATTTAAAGAAGTGGGAAATGAACTGTCTGTCCATAAAAATACTCATGGCAGATATATTTTAACTACCCAGAAAAACGGTTCCAGTTCTGATGTAGAAATAATATTCGGAACTTCGCCACAGGGGCCGTGGGACACTCCGGTCAATGTATGGCATATAGAAGAATCTAACGACAGAATTTTCTCCTATAATGCCAAAGCCCATCCAGAACTTTCCGATACAGAGAAAGGACTTCTTATATCATACAATGTAAATGCCTGGAATTTTGACGATCTATATATTGATAGTACCATATACAGGCCGAGATTTATAAGGGTTCGTCTGGACAGTGAACAGTGAGTGGTGAATAGTGAATCGTGAATAGTGAATAGTGAGTCGTGAATAGCAGGGCTAACCGTGTTCGACCGGTACCGGTGAAAATACGCATTACGCATCACGAACCACCCGTGACGCGTCACGATTATAGTGAAAGGTATATATACTTATGGATCCAATATTTCTCTATATTTTAACAGGTGTATTCTTTATACTCCTTATAAAATTCAAACTCATATTTATCTTCTTCCCGTCAATAATGAAAAAATTCTGGCAACCTCAGGTTATTTCCGGGCCGGGAGGACACAGATATATAACTGATATGAAACACAGACTTACAGATTTTAATCTGGCATCATTAAATTCACTTGTTGATGCTCATTACGACAAGTCAGTTAATTTCAGAGTGGGAGGAGTTATTTTTAGCTATGAAGATGAGAAAAAAACCCTTTTGTCTTTTTATGCCGATTTTGTCTCTCCTAAAGATGAGGTTGTGAGACAGAACAGATTGCTGGGCTCCCTAAAGGCTATAACACTGAAAGATGAGATAGAAATTCTTGCAGAAAATAATACCTTTAAATTATTCTATAACAAATGTCATATTGCTTCCATTACGGCAGCTTCAAGACGTATCTTAAATCCTGCCGGACAGGAAATAGGATTTATAACAGGACCGGAATATCACTGTACCGGGCTCCCGTCCGGTGAAAATAGAAAAATAATACTTAATGGAGAAGAAACAGGTGAATACGGATTTTTATCCTTCTCTACAGAAGAAAATAGACTTATTACTCCACAAAATCCTTTATTTAAATCCATAAAACAGGGATTAAACGAATTTCAGACACAGCTTATAACATGTATAGTCATTATGGATATTTATTATAACTCCCTTTATTGTTTTGAAAAGAAAATTGTATAATCGTGACGCGTAACGCGTGACGCGTGACGGGTGGGTCGTGACGCGTAATTCGTAATGCGTAATGCGTAATGTGTGATGCGTGTTTTCACCGGTACCGGTCGAACACGGTTAGCACCTACTTTTCACGACTCACGACTCAATGGTAACTGGTAACTGCTCACTGCTCACTGCTCACTGCTCACTGCTCAGACACCCCGAAAGGCGGAGCCCGTAAGAACTCCGCCTTTCATAATCTACTCTACAATCATCTCAACAGGCTTTGTTACAGTCACATTCTCAGGTTTGTAATATTCATAAACCTGAGACCTGGGAGCCTGCACTTTTACAGGATATTTTGCCCTTAACTGATAACTTACTTCTATAGATTTTTTTCCCTTTATCTCATCTATATAAATAATTACCTGTCTCCCTGTAAGGCTGTATTTCTGTATTACCTTATCTGTAACAAGTTTCTCAAGTCCATCACTTTCTACGGTAAATCCCGGAGGTATGCTCAGATCTATAATGGTCATCTTTATATCACCTTCAGTATTGCTGGTAATCTGTGCTTTACATGTAACAAGATCATTCTGGACAAGTTTAGTCCTGTCATATGAAACTTTTATAGAAAGAGTCTCGGCAGGTTTTTCTTCCTTTATCATGTCCCATGGCAGATAGTATTTTGTCACAATCTGATAAAGGCAATTACCTTTCCCTTCAAATTTTATGTCCACATTGTTCTTACCCGATACAGTTCCCAGATCAAACTGTTGATAAACATCAAAATTCTTAGAAGTAATATTGAAATCTTTAAATTTCTTTCCGTTTATCAGGATAGAACCTGCTACATTTACCTCTTCTGTGGCTTTTTCCGCTGCAAATAAAAGAGTTCTCAGAGTAAGTATTGTAGGCTGTGTGGAATGCCATGTTCCATAAGCGTCCTTATTCTGTATGAGAAATGTAATAGATTTATTGACCACATCGGGGTACAGATCGGATTTCAACATTGCATAGGTCACAAGAGCAGTAGTTTCAACAGTAGAACTTATACCGCCTGAAAAAGTAATGGTTTCAAGAGACGATTCCCAGTAAACAGAAGATTTATCTTCTTTTTTCATATCTATAAGTTTTTGAAAAACATTCTTCAGTATGGGATCAGATTTATCATATGATGAAAGGGCATTTGCTATAATGGCCATCATATATGGATCGTTTGCCTGAGTATAATGTTCTTTTATATAGGAAACAGCTTTTACTGTAACATCTTTATTTTCATAGCCCGTATCCAGGAGGGCCCATGTTATATAAGCAGTGACAAGGAGATTTGAATTCTGAAGCCTTGACCAGCTTTCTGCATGGCAATAACTTTCATCAGGTTTCCAGCTTCCGTCCTGTAATTGCTGTGATACAAGCCAGTCCTGACTCCTCTTTATAAGAGCAGGGTCTACGGAATGAACTTTTGCCATATCTTTAAATTCCATTATGCCAAAAGCAGTAAGCAGTTTATTTGCCGGCACATCACCGAACCATGAGAAACCTCCTCCATTAACTTCAAATGTTAGAAGTCTCTGATAACCGTTATTTATACAGGTTTCAGCTTTCATCTGAATTTCAGGCGTTATTTTATTTACCCTTTTCAAATAATCCATTACAAGAACATTCGGATATGTTGTAGAACTTGTCTGTTCAAAACATCCGCCAGGCATTCGAATAATTTTATCCAGTCCTTCCACTACCTGAGAGAAAAGGCCCGGATATAACGTAACAAGTATTTTACTTGCCCCCTTGATAGCATTATCCGGTATTTCAACTGTTTTCGACAGAGATCCGGTGAGTCTGTCACTCTGTGTTTCTATAAACAATTTCCCGTTCGGCTCTATCTGAATAGTTCTCTTTATGGCATCACTCATTTTTGAACCTTTAGCATAAACAGTAAGAGGATGAGTGCCTGCATCTTTTGCTTTAATTCTGAAATAAACAACACTTACCTGATCTTTTTCCAGAGAAATATTTTTCACTGATTCACCAAGAAGTGTATACCATTTCTCTTCAAGGAGTTCCAGTTTTACCGTCTGTTTTTCAGGGAGATAATTATAGACTGCCACAGGCACAGAGATTTCGTCATCCTGTGTGAGAAATACGGGAAGGTCGATATCTGCAAAGAAATCCTGAAAAACCTTTATACCTGACTGATGGTTTCCCATTTCTCCTTTAAGAGACGATGCAAAAGAAGTAAGTCTCCACGTAGTAATAGAATCTGCCATTTTCACATTGATACTCGCCGTACCTTTTTCATCTGTAATGACTTCAGGGTTTGTATAAAGAGTTTCAGGGAAATATTCCCTTACCCTTGCAGGTGCTTCCGGGGCACTTCCCCCTCTCGGACCATCTGAAGGTAATGCTGCCGTATTACAGCGCACAGGAGGGCCTCCTGCAAAAGCCTCTGCTTTCATCATGACTCCCTCATCTTCATTGACAAACCATCTTGCATCGCTCCAGAAGGGATCATTATAAGATATATAACGCTCAAGTATTTGATATATATTTTGATAGCTTATATCATCATCTGTTCCTTTCTTACCATCAGGGCCCAGGGATATAAGCTCTACGTAAGCTGTACCTCCACCACCTGATATATATATGTAATTACCCCACGGATCAAGTGCTTCTTCCTCTTTTAAATAAGTGTCTCTTAAAAGATATTTGCCTTTAATCATTTCTGAAACACTGGAAGGATAACGGTTATTAGCTCCGTAAAACAGATTTATACCGTTATATACGGCAGTAAAATTTGTATAAAGATTTTTCAAATCCTCTACAAAGGAATCTTTATTTACAGTAAACACTTCGCCTGAAGGTACATTCTTTAAAATAATCTTTGACAGTTTCTGAGTATCACCTTTATCTTTTCCTTCTTCAAAACCTCTTACAAGATCTGAAAATTCTATGCCATGTATTTCATATTTCGGTTCAAGCAGTTCGGCTTCCAGGAGGAAATAAAGTTTTTCAAAGCCCGGTTTCCTGTCTGCCAGAGCAAAGAGACTCTCATCCACTATATCCACTCCAAGGACAGACTGAACCGGTTTTCCTGACTTATCTGCCACTTTAAATTTTATTTCTCCGTCTTCTCCGGGAAGATAAACACCTTTATTCATAGATACATTTATATCTAAATCATTTGCAGAACTTACGACGATCTTTCGTGTATCTCTTATAATCTGTCCGTCACGAGTAATTCTGTAGGCGTGAAGAGTAAGACTTCCGGCACAGTCAGGAGTTAAATTCCATTCAAGATTTCCCTTACCTGACTTAATATCAATGGCTTTAGTCAGAATAGTCTGATTATCTCTTATTATATCCACATAAGCAGCACCTTCACCGGTTACGGAGAAAACATTTAATTTAATGGCTTCACCCACTCTGTAAAGAGCTTTATCAGTTCTTAAAAGAACCTGTTCTCCTGCGGCAGTTTGAAAAACTCCCTTAGAAAAAGCGCTGTTTCCGCGGTCATCATAACATTTTACCTCATAGGAAGTATTTTCATGTTCAGGTTTTACATAAACTTCGGCAAATCCTGTATCATCGGTTTTTACTTTTTCCGTTTTACCGTCAATGGTGACGTCCAGAGTTGTTCTGGCAGGACTTCCGTCAGGATAATTCGTAAGAATATAAACAACATTTTCCACAGACGGAATAAAGGATTTACTTTCAGATACTACAGTTATCTGAACAGGATCTTTTACAACAGGGAGAGATTTATAAATTATTTCCTGATGTTTTGCCGTGTCTGTTACGGTAATTTTCATGTCCAGTACGGCTTTCCCTCCTTCAAGGGGAAGACCGGTAAAATAATCAGGCACTTTATATTCAAATGTATAAAATCCTTCTTTATCTGTTTTACCACTTATTTCAGAAAGTTTATTTTCCTGTACGTCAAAAGTAGAAAAGATTATGTTTACATCACCTTCAGAGACAGGTTTCCCGAAGAAATAACGGGATTCTACAGTTCCTTTAATGGTCTGTCCCGGTTGATAATAATCTTTATCTGACCTGACAGTATTATTAAATTTCGGCAGTACATAACGTTTTACAGTAACATTTTTTTCTATTTCTTCCTGTTCCACTATGGCCTTAATATGATATTCCCCCATATTGACTTCATCGGCAAGATTAAATTTAGCCGATGCCACTCCAAATTCCGACAGTTTTCCTTCCTGTTTAAAAACCTTATTACCTTTTGCATCCTGTATTTCAAATATTACAGGCATATCAGAAACAGGTTCCATATCAGGTCTCTTCAGGGCAAGAAGTCTTAAATTTATCGTCTGACCTGGCTGATAGAGAGGTTTATCCGTGGTGAGAAGCAATTGATAACTTTTACTTATATTCACATCAAAAGCTATTTCTTTTTTTTCCATGTCCTGTGAAGCAATCACAGAAAGCTTTGCTTTACCGCTAAAGTCTGAAGGTATTTTAAAAGATGAATTAACACTTCCCGACGAATCTGTAATGCCGGAAAAAAGTTCCTTTTTTTCCTTATCAGAAATAAAATGAACAGAAATATTTACTCCTTCCAGAGTTTTTTGTCCCTGTTCATCAAGGGCAATAATCCTGAGTCCTCCGTTACCTCCAGAAAGAAAATCTGTCTGTCCCAGCACTCTGAGTCTTATATGATTTCCTGTGGCTTCGCCGGGATAATAGAGGAAAACCATAATTAACATAACCGGTAAAAGTAAAAGATATTTTTTCATAAAAAAAACTCCTTTCATAAAATAAAAATGAGAGAAAAAACGTGAGCTGTGGGGGAAAAGTGGTTATTTATTTCCCTGCTCACGTCTCCTTCACCAACGTGATATAACATATTAGACGGATAATGTCATAAATTTTTCTCGACTGTTATCAGACATCATCATACATTTATAGCTTGAGCCGTAACGGGTAATGCGTGACGGGATAATAATAACCATAATCTGTCAGGATTATTTTCTTACAGTCCCTGACTATATTTTACAGATAGCCGGAGAAAAAGTATATTTGGAGATTGCGTTTTTTTACGACAGGTAAATTCACCTTTACTGAAAATTATAGTTAATGCATATAAATCTGTAATTAGTGAATAGTGAGTAGTGAATAGTGAATGGCAGGTAATGTCTTATTTTATTCACTTTTCACCTTTCACTTTTCACTCTGAATATTCTATAACAAATTTCTTTTTCCCTTGTATGTAAAATCACCTGTCATTTTTAAACGCAATTATATTTGGAACATGTTTGGAACTTTTTTGACACACACATAATATGTATTATAGTATTAATAGAAACAAAAAAATCAGGCGAATTTATATTAAAACATTACACAGTAATATTTATGGTGTATTTCATAACTTATTAGAATTTAACTCGTCGTGACGCGTAACGCGTAACTCGTGACGGGTTTAATCCCTGTGCATCACACATTACGCATTACGTATTACGAGAACTTTATTTATGGATAGTTATGAAACTAACTACAATCATTATAACTTAACATAAATTTTACCGTATAAAAATATTGATATAAATTATTTAGATAAATTGCCTGTACATAATTTTCATCTAAAGCTTTATTTTACGCCATTAAAAATGAAAATTCCTATACCTTTAAATTATTGATTTTTCAATATTTTTTCAAAGTTGACAGAAATCACTTTTAATTTTATAATAAAAAGGAAGATAGACACAGAGACTCATTAAAAAAGGATTTTTTTGTAACGTCAGCAATAATCTCAATTATTAAAAAATGGTTTAGTAATAATTAAATATTGAAAGGAGAGATATTAAATGTCAACAGTAGGCGGCGTAAGTTCAGGTGGCGGAAGTCCTGCTCCGAGTACTTCAGGTGGAGCTTCGAAGGATGCAGGAGGGACTAAAGGAACCACTGATGCAGGAGGGACTAAAGGAACCACTGATGCAGGAGGGACTAAAGGAACCACTGATGCAGGAGAGACTAAAGGAACCACTGAGAGTGGAGCCCCCAAAACTGATACAACAGACAAAAGCTCTTTAACTCCGGACGGACAGGCAGAAGCCAATAACCCGGAAAACTATTTAAACCCCGACGGAAGTTATGATGTTGCAAAGGCAATGACAGATTTCAATACTCAGAAAATTAATGAATCTGCTGCCAATTTCATTGCCAATCTGGGTAAATCAGAAGATATACACTGTTCATTTATGGACTCAGGTCAATCTCCATTCGGTGGTGCTTTCTCTGAAAGTGGGGGAGGCAACAAAAAATCCGGCGGTGCAGATAGTAATTCACAATCCGGTCTCAACCCTCAAAACTACTTAAAAGAAGATGGAAGCTATGATGTTGCAAAGGCAATGAAAGACTTCAATACCCAGAAAATTAATGAAGCTGCTGCCAATTTCATTTCCAACATGGGTAAATCAGAAGATATACATTGTTCATTTATGGATTCAGGTCAATCTCCATTCGGTGGTGCTTTCTCTGATGGCGGTGGTGGAGGCAATACCATGAGAAGCAGTAATATGTTTGAAGGCTTTGGAGATGTCAGTTTAAATCCGCAGAATTATGTAACAGAAAATGGAGATTATGATGTCGCACAGGCACATAAAGACTTCAATACTCAAGAAATTAATAACTTCGCAGCTAATTTCATTAAAAATATGGGTAAAACTGAAGATATAAGTTGTATTTTCGGGAAAAATGGTATGTCTCCATTCAGCTAGACATCACATTAAAAATAAATCTTCTAAAACACAAATGCTTAAAGGGTTCAGGTAAAAAAACCTGAACCCCGATTTTTTAAAAGTCTTCTGCGACGGCAGTAATTGCAACCACTGTCATTTACAATTTCCGGAGATATTCTATAGCTTTTTCAAGCTGTACATCTTTCCCCTCACAGTATTTTATATCAAAAGGTACTGTAATATCAGGTGCAACTCCTTTCCCTTCCAGCTTCTCTCCGTCCACCAGCACTTCGCAGCATGCCAGATATAAAAGAGAGCCATCGGAGACAGGTAAAATCGTACCTCCCAGAACAGCGCCTGCCGTATTCTCCCCTATGAGTGTTCCGATTTTATATTTCTTAAATCCGTAAGCCAGAATCTCTTTACCGCTTCTTACCCGTTCATTTATAAGCATGACAACAGGTTTTCTCCAGTGTAAATTACCGCCTGTGACAGTACCGTCTCTATCAATCATCTGTAATTCAGGAATTTTTTCATTAAATACATTTAAATAATCAGGATTTGCGCCTCCCCATCCGTCACGGATGTCAAATATAAGGGCATCTGCATCTTTTAACACTCCATCACTTATAGAGGAAATAAATTCATCATAATATGCTTCTCCGGAAAAATTCCAGATATGGATATATCCGATTTTCTTGTTTCCTTCATTAAAAATTTTTATACTTTCTTTTTCCGCTCTCACGAATTCTTCAGAGGGATTTATAATTTCAGCTATAAGCTTTACCTGAAAAGGTTCATCTTTTTCCTTTCTTCTTATAAGACATGTTGCTCCATCAGGTCTGTCAATAAAAGATGCCACTCCTCTGTAAGGTTCACCGTCAACCGATACTATTTCATCTCCCGCAATAAGTCCCGCTTTTTCAGAGACGGAACCTGCCATTACAGAGACAATAAATGTACTGCTGTCTATTTCTTTTGTAAATAGTCCTGTAGAAGGGTATAATATATCTTTATCATTGAAGAGTTTTTTTATTTCAGGAAGAGAGGAAAAAATCGATGCAATCTGGTAATATTCAGAGTCATCTTTTGTATAATAAGTGGTATGAGATGTGTTAAATTGTTGTAACATATTATTAATGACCTTTGAAAATTCTCTGTCAGATCTTATTTCGCCGGCATTGGTATGGAAAATTTCCATTATATTGCTGAATTTATTATCTATAAAATCAGGATCATAAAAATTTTTCTCTACCAGTTCACATATTTCATTAAATAAATTAAAATATTTCGGACTATCTTCAATAGATGACACAGTATAATCAGGGTCTAACATTTTTGCCGCTTTTTCCAGAACAGGTTCATTAAAGTCTATTTCACATATACCATCTGCAAAAGGGCCTGCACCTTTATCATTTATATTGCTTATCTTGTATTTATGTCCTACGGAAAATGCCACGAGCCCCCCTTCAGGAAAGAATTTATATATAGAATCAACCAGGATCTGAGCCAGCTCATCCTGTCTTGTTCTGGCCCATTCCAGTCCCGTAGAATTACAGATAAGAAATGGTTCAGGTAATATGGCAGGAATCTTTAAATATTTCAAATTTCCATAACCTCTGTCACCCTGTACCAGAACTTTGATACCGGTTCCTTTCCATTTTTTCAACTGAAACTGTTCGGAGACCCTGTTCATATAATATTCAGCCCATGTCCTTGTAAAATCAGACGATCCCGTTGTTATTAAAACCATTGTATAATTTGTATTGGGATCACCGCCTGTAGAATTAAAATGCTGTTCTACATAACATATGGCACCATCTTCATTGGCTTTCTCTTCCCTGTCTCTGTAATCACCTCTGTAGAATTTTACCTTATAAACAGGTTTTTTGTGAGGAGAAATCTCTTCTCCGAATATATTTAAAGACAGTGAAAAAAATATTACAGTAATCATAGAGAATAAAAAGATTCTTCTGTTCATAATTTATTATCTCCTTATAATCGTGACAGGTAGTAGAGCAAATTATTATGCACGATTTAAAATAGCAATGGCATCCATTTCCACAATGGCTCCTTTAGGAAGTCGTGATACCTCAACACATACTCTGGCAGGTTTTGATACAGAAAAATATCTTTCATATACGTCATTCATTTCCTTAAAATTATTCATATCCGTAAGATACACTGTCGTTTTAACAACATTACCGGCTGATGAACCGGACGCATCAAGTAAAGCTATTAAATTTTTCAATACCTGTTCCGTAGCTTCATCTATTCCTTTATTAACCATCTCCCCTGTCACAGGGTTAAGAGGAATCTGGCCTGAACAAAATACAAAATTTCCTGCCACAACTGCCTGTGAATAAGGCCCTATTGCAGCAGGTGCCTTATCTATTGAGACATGTCTGAACTCCATAACATTCACTTCCTTTATTAAAAGGTTTATTTATTGATCTGAGATATATTATACCCATAACAGTAATAATCCATATTATAACACAGTTAACGAAAAAAATAATCTACTTCCAGCAGTCATTGAAATAAATTAATAACTCTGATAAAATCCTTTATATAAAAAAGAGGTGATGTATCCTGGAAAGAGTCGAAATAGGAAAGAGAATAAAAGAAAATTACGAAGGAAGATATAAATTTAAATTACTCAGAAGAACACCTGTCATTATAAGGCTTGACGGGAACTGTTTCCACACACTGACAAAAGACTGCAAGAAACCATTCGACATAAACATTTCCCGGGCTATGGAAGAAACTGCAAGATATCTGTGCGGAGAGATACAGGGAGCCAGATGTGCCTACGTGCAATCAGATGAAATCTCTATTCTTCTTACAGATTTTGAACAACTGGATACAACTGCATGGTTTGATTATTCGATTCAAAAAATGACATCCATTTCTGCAGGAAAAGCTTCCGTATTTTTCACAAAATATTACAGTAAAGACGGTATATTTGACGCAAGAGTATTCAATATACCGGTAGAGGAAGTATGTAATTATTTCATATGGCGTCAGGTTGACTGGGAAAGAAATTCTCTTATGATGTATGCCCTTTCACTTTACCATCATGAAGAACTTCAGAAAAAAAGCAAATCTTCACTTCATGAACTTATCCACCGGAAGGGCCATAACTGGGCAACCCTGGAGGACAGATGGAAAAATGGTATATTCATAGAAAAAGGAGAAGACAGGTGGATTACCTGTGACATATGCCCTTCTTTCAGGACAGAAAGAGATATAATAGAAAAATTTTTAAATCGTGATGCATGATGCGTGACGCGTGACGCGTGGTTCGTAATGTGTGATCGTGATGCGTGGTTCATATCCAGGCGTTTAATAAAACGCCTCTGCTCACATTTCACTCTTTATCATTTCATATTCCTTTGCCAGAGCTATGGCAGGTATAATTCTCAGTAAATTGACAAGTAGACTCAAAAGAGCTATATACTGCATGGGACAGTTCTTTAACATTATAAGCAGCAGACTTGTCAGTCCGTCTCCGAGACGAAAAATAAAAGTATCTACTATAGCTTTTGCCTGATATTTAAAATCTCTGTCTTTAGGAATAAATAGCATTTCCTTTGATGCCCTGTTAAAAGAATATTCACTGCTGTAACGACCTGCAAAACAGAACTGCCCTGAAGTAAGAGTCTGGGAACATGTCAGGAGGAATGATCCGGTCAGATCGATAAGAGGTGATATTAAAAGGGTTGCCTTGAGACCGAAGCGATTTACTACAGGTCTTACAAGAAGAAGCTGAAAAAACAACCCCAGACAGTTTATAAGTATATAAATATTTGCCCAGAATTCTGCTCTTGCCGCCTGTTCCGAAATACTGTTTTTAACTATAACGTTCATCTGATATCCGAGCATTGTTCCGCCTGACGTTGTAAGGAACATAGCCAGTATCATCCATCTCAAATAGGATGAAGTGAATATCATGCTAAAACCACTCGTTTTCATCACAGGCATGTCAGGAGTTTCCATAATAATATCATCTGTTCTTTTATATGGTATGAGAAGGCACATAAAAATCAAAGTAACAAAAAGAAGAAGAGCGGATATAAAAAGGAGGTTTGCAATCTGCATTTTCGAAGCAAGCATGGATGTTATCCAGCTTCCCAGCAGTCCTCCCACAGTTCCTCCTGCAGTAACAGAACCGAAAAAATTCTTCGCTTCCTCTATACTGAAAACTTCATTTACAAAGGACCAGAACATAGTGATACTGAATAAATTATAAATTCCAACAAATAAACTGTAGAGCACTATACATATATATTTACCGGGCTGTACTCCTGCAAAAGGTATGTCCACAGAAGGCCATGTTCTATTTAATAAAAATGGAAATACACAGAGACCGGCCCCGAAAAAAAGTGTCATAAAGAGAATCAGTCTGGAAGAAGAAAGAACTCTGGCAAGAAAATCATATATATAATTAACAAGTAATATAACTACCATTGTAATTATAAGAAGATAGGGGTAGGTTTCATAGGGCAGTTCATTTATAAAGGTATCTCTGATAGGTTTTATGATATAATAACCTGTCATCAAAATGAAAATCCATAGAAAAGACAGTATTGTAATCGCTCTTTCTCTCGAAATGTCCATGTATAGTCCTCTATTTCATATGTTCTATCAGGATCTTGATACCTATGACAAGTAATATTATACCTCCCATTACACTTACTCTTTTACCGAAAAGTAAGCCTGCACCTTTACCTATGACCATTCCGAGTAAAGTCATAACAGATGCAACAATTCCTATGACAATAGCAGGAAACCATATGGAAACACGAAGAAGGGCAAGACTGAAACCTACTGCAAGTGCATCTATACTGGTGGCAATAGAAAGAACAACCAGTGTCATTCCTTTTGTAGGATCATTATTGTTTTCTTCCTCTTCTTTCTGAAACGCTTCATGGATCATTTTACCACCTATTAAAGCAAGGAGCAGAAAAGCAATCCAGTGATCATAGTCCTGAATGAATTTCTGAACACTCAGTCCTGCCAGCCATCCTATGACAGGCATAAGAAACTGAAATAATCCGAAATGAAAACTCAGACGAAAAAATTGCCGGAAAGTTACTTTTTTTAGAACAATACCTGTACTTACAGCCACTGCAAAAGCATCCATAGCAAGAGCAAGGGCAAGAAAAAATATAGAAATTAAATCCAAAATAATATCCTCAGTTTATGTATTAATAAGAAATGTATATTCTATTACTTTCCGACAAATCCTTTTTCTTATGCTCCGTTCCATCACATACCTATATACGTAAGAGATTTTTTCTGATATAATATTTTGTATATGCATTCCTGAAAAAGAAAGGATTAACTGCAATAGAATAAAGAGCATGAAAAATCAAGAAAAGAAAGTATTTGACCAGATAAATTTAATACTCAATCAGGAACAATCAAAAAAAGTAACTTCTCATATAAGGGAATCGATAAAAGGAAACCTTTTCCCTGAAAAGAAGGATAATTCTTTTTTTATTTATAATGAAAAGCTGATAAATCATATTGCAGGTGACCATATTTTGTCCTTTTATCCGGAAAAAAGAGAACTGAAATTGAGTCTTCCCGACTTCTGGGTACTGAATTTCACATGTGGACAGGAAAAAAACTTTATAAATCTGACTTCGCCGAAAGGAAGAAAAATCTGTGTTCACGCTTCACAGGCAAAAGATTTATTTATAAAATTCAACTGTACCTTCAGTTCAATAGCATTTGCTGCCGCTAAAACCTGTAATTCCCTTATGTTATTTGACATAAGAAACTTTAAGATAGAAAGAAATATATTCACTGCTTTTTCTTCTACTGATTTTAATCTGTACATCAATAAAGAAGTATATAAAAACAGTAATGATGGGAAACAACATAAAAGTATGGCGACAAAATTCATGGAACAGGCCATTGATTTACTTCCAGTTCCGGTACTTTCCATAGAAGTAGGGAGGAACCTCTTACCCTTTGTAGACCCCGGTTCAGGAGCAGAACTCCTGGAACGTATGAATGCAGTAAGAAAATTTATAGCTCTCGAAATGGGTATAATTATTCCACCTGTAAATTTTAGAGATAACCTCCTCTTAGGACATAACAATTATGTAATAAAAGTTAAAGGCATAGAAGTCGGGAGAGGAGAAGTAATTCCTGACAGGCTTCTTGCAATAGGGCCGGAACATGCATTAAAGACCCTTGAAGGTACAGGATGTGCAGATCCTGTTTATTCTATGCCTGCAATATGGATTAAAGAAGATCAGAGAATTAAAGCTGAACCTGCATGTATGGTTTTTGACCCGGTAAATGTTATAGCAACACAATTTACAGAGGTTACAAGAAACCATGCAGCAGAACTTATAGGCATAGATGAAGTTTTATCACTTCTGGAAAATCTGAAAAAGACCCATCCTGTTCTTGTAAGAGAAATATACCCTGAAAGACTTACCCTCGGAGAAATTCATAAAATACTTAAAAATCTGCTGAAAGAAAAAGTCTCTATAAGAAATTTACCGGAAATACTGGAAAGCCTCAACAATAATATCAGTAATACCAAAAATTCCGATCTTCTCACAGAATATATCAGGGAAAGCCTGTGTGATGTCATAACGAGAGAATATGTAATTGAGAAAAATATTATAACTGTTATGGTGCTGGATAAAAAAATAGAAGATATCATGTTAAGAGTAGGACATATTGCAGACTCTAATATATCTATAAACATGTCGCCTGCAATAAAGCAAAAAATCCTGGAACTTCTTCATGAAAGCTCAGTTTTTATGAGACAGAAAGGTTTTCATCCCATAATTATGTGCTCCCCATCTGTAAGACCTTTTTTAAGAAAACTTACAGAAAGGGTTATGCCGGAACTGACAATACTTTCCGTTACCAATATAAGCAGAGGAATAAACATAAAATATCTGGATGTTATAAGCCTCTCTCATTTGCCGGTGTTAAGACTGGCAAGAAAAATTAAAAACATTTATAACTATATAATAACATCTATTATGGGGAAAAAAAATAGAAAACAGAACTATAGAGAAGAAAATATAGAAAAGGAAATAAATGATGAAGAAATAGCATCTCTCTCTCTCAAATTTGATAGTACAGAAGAAGAATCACCTGATTTATTAAAAAAACATAATAATCATGAGACGTCTTCAATAAAGAAAGAACTCAATATCACCGAAGGCAGCCAGTCAATAATGGAACAGCAGGTTGAAACATTAATATCCTGGCTTGAAGTAGAAGTAAGCACCAAAATAAAAAAAATAATCCATGAAACAGGAGTGTCTTCCTATGAAGCCTTCATGGCTTTAAATGAAACAAAAGGCGATGTGGAAGAATCTATAAATATTATAAAAGCTTCCAGAGACGGAGAAGATGAAAACAGGGGCGAATATAAATATAATGACTATCATCATTTACTCTTCGAACCGGAAATATGGCAGAAGATCGATTATATAATGGAAGAAACCCTGTGCAATCTCTCGGAAGCATTCAAAACATTGATAGAATTTCAGGAAGATGAAGAAGTGGCAGCCAAGGTAATAAAAGAGAGGAGGCAGCAGTTATAATAATCGTGACACGTGACACGTCATGCAAACACGTCATGCAAAAAAAAGAGAAACCTTCTATGAAATTTGCAGGCCTTCTAAATCTAATATTCTTTTTTCGTGCTCTTTCAATATATTCATAAGTAAATTATTGTTTGCCCTGTTCTCCCTGTTCATTTCACTCAGCAATTTAACTATAGTTTTAAAGCTCCTGTCCTGTTCCTGTTCGACTTTATCGAGTCTTTGTTCGACTTTATCGAATCGTTCATTTAATAGAAACAAATTATCATTTATACTTTTTAAAATATCTTCCATATTATAAGTCCGTTGATTTATATTTATGTAAATCTATGTAACATTACACAAATCTACAGAAAT
>CAYSLJ010000035.1:0-48438 GCA_964431735.1 uncultured Synergistia bacterium
CCATGTCTTCTGAAAAACACTACATAGGGATCATATTTTCTTTCCGTAATATCATTTCTTTCCATGGAATAATATTCCATTAAAAGGGTCTGTCTTTTTTCCATGCCTTCTTCCAGGCGTTCAAAAATTTCCTGTTCAAAAGGATAATAGCTTCTTACATCCATTTCCACTTTATTTTCTATGATATCCGGGTAATCAGGTCTGGAACGTAATATGGATGTGAAAAATTTTTCTCTGATGGAATTTACTTCTTTTATATAGGGATAACTTTCCTGTTTTTCAGGCACTTCCAGAAGTGTCAGCATGGCAAGCAATTCCCTTGAGGTAAATTCAAAAGAAGGAAAAAACTTGAAATTATTTGAAATCCTTATGCCGTTGTCCAGATATACAGGTATGCCTGACAGGCTCAGTTCTTCAATATCTCGGTAAATGGTTCTTCTTGACACTCCGAAGTCTTTTGAAAGCTCTGTGACATTTAATTTACCTTTTTCAGAGAGAGAAGAAAGTCTCTTGAGAAGGTGTATAATTCTTTCCGGTGTATCCATAAAATTCCTTTCTTAATTCCAAGGGCCATGCCCCATCAGATCAGGAGCTCTTCCTCCCGTTACGCGCAATGGCATTAAGTTAACGTTATAACCGTCTAAATTGGCTGCCTGGCGCTCCTCCGAAAAAATCTAAACTGTAACATTTATATCTGTTAGAGCTTACATCATGCTACTTTACACTGTATATCAATTAAATACACTTGTGCCGCCGTGATATTTTTTCTCCAGAGCACCAGGCAGCCAATTTGCTATATGTTTCTTAACTTAACGCCATTGCCCGTTACGCGTTACGCGTCACGCGTGACGTTTCAGAATATTTGTAATTATAAGGTGATTAACATCTCTGTCGTTTCTTCCTCTTACATTATAAGTATATTGCTTGTCGAAATTTAATATTTTTATGCCTTTTCTGTCGCTGTAAAGTTCGGAAATAAAAGGAGTATCTTTTATTATGAGAATAAATTTTGCTGAAGCAGTGTATAAAAAATCTGCCAGTCTCTCCTGATCGGACCGGCTGAAACATCTGCTTTCATAATCGGAGAAATCACTGTCATAGGGCGGATCAAGAAAGATAAAATCTTCTTTTCCCGGCTTTACGAGAGTGAAAAATTCCTGAAAATCAAGATTGTAAATTTCCGTATTGCGGAATAATTCAATCACATCATCGCTGAAGAGATTATCTGCCTTTTTCTTAAAATTCTTTTTATTATAGGCAATGCCTCCGTAAGGAATGTTAAATTCACCCTTCGAATTATACCGGAACATGGATCCGTAACAGTATTCTCTTATAAAATAAAAATTTGCCGTCTTTTCTTCTCTGGAAAGTTTCGCTGAATGATTTCTGTTCAGAATAATGTCATTATAGATATTTCTGAAATGCATGTAAAAACCGCTTCTGAAACCTGTTTCTATATTATCTCTCAGATCTTTTTCAGATAAATATGAGTGACTTTTGATTTCCAGTTCTTTCATTCTTTCCAGTTTATCAAGTAAATTCTCTCTTATCTCTTTCAGTAATTCGCCGTTACTCAGAGTAAATTTTTCATCGAATAAGCTATTAAAAAGATCTGTGCCGGCATCTAAGATATCATTAACAGCAGCAGTTAAAATATTTTTTTCAAAGGTGTCAGTTCTGTATTCCATATAAATTTTTTGAATTTTATCATATAAGAAATTTATATAGCCTGAGAGAGTTCTCCAGTGGTGTTCATATTGAAAGATAGCTTTCTTAAAATCCTTATTGCCGGATTTAATAAAGGTATAGAAATATATTAAATCTTTAGAAATATCATTTATCAGGGAAAATTCAGGCCGTAAATGAAAAAAAATAGCTCCTCCGCCAAAAAACGGTTCTATATATCTGGTAAAGGCAGGTACGAGAGTATCTATATATTTATACTCTCTTCTTTTTCCTCCAGGCCATTTAATAAGAGGGTTCAATTACATACATCCTTATAATTCAAAAATATCACTGACTCTGCAGGTAAACCCGGGAAGTATTTCTCCTAAATCAAGAATATCATTATATTCAAACATTTTATAACGTTCCGGGTTTTCATATAAAATAACATTCTTTTCATAAGGATCTACGACTATTAACCCCATAACACCGGCAGAAAACCACTCATTTACCTTTTTAAGCACTCTTCCGTAACTATCCTGAGGAGAATTAACCTCTACTACCAGCTCGGGCATAACAGTGGAATATCCTTCTGCAATCCCTCCCTTTGCAATTCTTTCATTACTCTTATACGCCATATCAGGAGCTCTCACTGTATCAGGATTTGAACTCAATTTATATCCTGTCTCTGCTGCCGTGGTAACACCAAGTTTATTTTCATACACATATTTACCGATTATATAGCCTATTTTTGAAGCTGTAACACCATGTTTTTCTCCGGGAGGAGACATTTCACATATCACCCCTTTTAAAAGTTCATGTCTGCCGGAAAGTTTCATAAGATCTTCTGCATTACTGAAGGTTAACACATCCATATATAACACCTTCTTTTTGATAATTCTTCTGAATTTATTATATCACAACTATAAGGTAATTTCATTCCTTATTACCGCAACAGGTAAATGGGTACCCAAAAAAATATGACACTCACTCCTGTCCCTGGCCGGGCTCTGGAGGAAAAGATATGCCGTATTAAAAGAGAGTTATAAATTATATAGATGCAAAATATTAAACGTCTAAAAAACCAGTTTGTCACGCAATAGGATCATATCTTTTCCGGAAGAGTCCGGCCAGGGACAGGTTTTAATATGGGTACTAACTTATTTGGAGCGGTATTTAGGAATGGCAGTTAAATAAATGTCTCAAATATATTAATCGTGACGCGTAACGCGTAACTCGTGACGCGAGGAAAGAGACAATTAATAAATTTTCATTCCTTAACAACTATTATCCTCCACGGTGATGTATCCAGAGGCACTCCGGCAAGATATGTTTCTGCAGCAATGAAAATTTTTTGAGGGTCTCCCATAGATGTAAGAGGTATTAAAAGAGTTATATTTTTAAAATCTTTCTTTACAGTCAGAGTATCTTTCGGGAGTTTCCTGTATCCGTCATATACTTCATAACCGAGAGGGGTAAATTTTATGCGTATCTTCGGCATAAGAGAGAAATCTATGTTATGCCTGTATCCGAAGAGATATACACTTAAATCCACTGCTTCTGCAAGAGGTCTTGACAGCCTGGCAGAGAAGAAAAGATTTTTTCCGTCTATCTTCACAGAAAGTTTCTCCATATCAGTAAAGAAATCTTTTTCTTTATCAAGTAATTCTTCCGGCAGAGAAGGTTCTTTACATTCACCCAGATCCCTTTCCGCTTCATCTCTTATATCTATAAAAGGCATATCTCCGAAAAGTTCATCCGGTCTCATAAAAGAAAGAAGATAATCAGTATTTGCCTCGTACTGAGTCTTATGTTCCTTCAGGGCTTTTACCTTTAATGATACCACAGGAGAAGATAGAAGAAGCTGCTTCCACTCTGCCCTGTCCGCAAGAGAATCAGGGGGATAAAGAAACTCTTCAGGCCTGTATTTCCTGGGATCAGGCCATTTATTATAGTGTACAAGATAGGGATAAACAGGTGTATCCATACCAAGTTCCATGAGAGCCAACCGTGCAAAAAGATAAAAAGCCCTGTGATCGGGGTGGTTGTCGGCGCCATGGGTAACAAAAATCTTTGTAGCTCTAAAATCTTCAATAATTTTTTTTATATCTTTAAGGATTTCTTCTCCTTTATAAGGAGCACCTGGTCTGAAGGAATTACTGTAAGGCACTTCTTTCGCACCTGTAAGAAAACTTTCATAAGGAGGAGCTTCATTCCAGTGTCTGCACCATATTTCCTGTGTTCCATAATCAGGATACCCGAGGAAGGTAAGATTACTTTCGGGAACGCCAAGAACAGCAGATGCTTTTACTGCTTCATCATGGCGGACTTCTCCCATTTTAAGAACACTTTCACGTTTTATTACAGGTCTTTCTCTGTAAATCATGAAAGACCACTCGTTAAAATCTCCGTTTGTGAGGAAAACTATATGAACAGGTATGTTTTTCTTCAGAGCATGCTGAATAAGACCTCCTGTACCGACTGTTTCATCATCGGGATGGGGAGCAAGGATGAGAATACGATCATGAGAATCAAGAGGCACTGAAGGAAATATTATATCAGAGCCAGTGGCTGGGAGAAAAAAAGACATAAAAAAAACAGCTAAAAATAATAGTTTCAGCAAAATTATCACTCCTTTATTTCGTGACCCGTGACGCGTAACACGTAACGCGTGACGGGAGGAAAAGATTCTCATCCTTCGTTGTGACCGACACAGTCATGGCTGTTACACTATAAATAACATATATTATATAACAGACAGGGAAAAATTGCATTTATTTTCATAAAATATTACCGACCTGAACATAAGCATGTAATAAAAGTTTTCCTCTCCTTAATTATTTATTGACAATAAATAAATTTCATGTTATGATAAAAAAAACTTGCTATAACATGAAAAACTTACATGCACTATGGATGCCGATGCTGCAGGTTCGAATCCTGCCTCCCCGACATCTCCGGGGAGTAGCTCAATGGTAGAGCGCGAAAAATAAGTTTTTCAGACTTGCAAGTTTTTTCATTTTAATAGAAAAACATAAAAAAAGCTGCTATAACTTTTTTTGAAACAGGCGTATCGAAATAAAGAAGGGTTCTGTTAGAACCGTCAAGGACATAATTACTTCTTATATAAGCCTTCACGGAATAAGAAGAATCGAGAAGCGTTCCGTCATTATTTATATAGCCGGCACAGGAATATGAGGAATTCAAAATTCTTCCGTCAGACTGAATATATCCCAGGGAGGAATAAGAAGAATTAAGTATGGAACCATCGGAATTTATATAACCTATGATAGAATTGGAGCCATTCAAAACTGTTCCGTCCGGTTCTATATAAGCTATAACCCTGTAAGAACTGTCCTGAATATAAATCCTTTTACCGGTAACAGAATTTTTTGCAGGTACAGCTGACGTTAAACAAATAAGAAATAATAAGAAAAAAATTTTAAATTTATTCATATAAGCCTCCTCATCATATTTACCCTTCATAAGATTCATCTTGTTCTATTGTAGAAAGAATCCAGTCAAAATTGCCTGACGTTATCTTACTTCCGCAGTAATCGCATATACCTGCCATATTTATATGTAAATCTCCTCCGCAGTTGGGACAGGCATCTTCTTTCTTTTTCTTCGTATCTCCTGCAAAACCTGCTCTTCTTATAAAGGTCCAGTATTCTGAAAAACGTCTGGCCTGTCTCCTGTCTCCGTCTATTACCTTTCCATGTTTATCCAGAGTATAATCTTTCATAACCGCTTTAATTCTTACTGTAATACTCTCATAAAAAGCATCACGTTCAATCTTTACTGTAGTAATTGTCATTATGGTTATATCTTCAAGGCAGTTCCTTATGCCTTCTGCCTTATACCTGTCCATCCAGTATTTATGCATTGAAAACAGACAATCTGTTTCAAGAGGCCTTGCTTCTTCCCAGTTACATGCAGACCAGGCATGCTGGAGTTTTATAAAGGTACTTCTCACTTTAGAAGCAAAATCGGCAGGTACAAAATTCGGATACCGCATGAGAAATGCTCTTTTTTCTGCCTGAAGATTTCCATCAACTACATCAGGTAAATCCGTACCTTCTTCAATGCCGTCTCCTCCCAGTTCAACAGGGGGCCTCAGGCATTTTTCCAGCAATGTAATATTTGATACAAGCCAGTGAAAATCTCCTTTTGTAACTACGTGATCACAATAGGAACATGTGCCGTCTTTCCTGAGTTCCACAGGACTTCCGCATGAGGGGCAGTGGAGTGAAGATATATCTTCAGGACCTTTCGATAAGACTCCCTTTTTTCGCTGAAAAATCCATCTTTCTTTTGCATAATATATCTGTGAAGATGTACCTAAAACGCCCTTTTTATGTTCACTATAATTCGCTTCGAATTGCACTGTTATTTTATCCGTATCAAACAGACTCTCTATAGAAATGATATCGATTGCACCGATTATAATATCTTCTACCTTCTCAGGAAGGGATCTTAAAGAATTAATCACTCCATTACTTACATATGGCATAAGCCCTTTCCAGGATTTATCACCTCTTGCAATCTGAAACTTTGTATAAAGAACCTGTACGAAATCAAGGAAAAGAGGTCGTGAAAAATTTGGATCCTTCAGTTTATAAATTTTTATCTGATGGGGAACAGGGATTCCTCTGCCGGGATTATAAGGTTTCACAGGAGTAAATGGCTGATACGGCACATAAGATTTCTGAGGAGTATATGATTCAGGAGAAGAATAACCTGTATTATAAAAAGAAAAGGTTGATTGACTGTTATCAGTTATATATTTAAATATGCCTATAATAGCAGCTATCAATATAATAATAAAAATATACTTTCCACTGTCAGGATCGTAATTACCTCCGGAAGATGCCTGATAGGAAGAACTTTTGTATTGAGTACGGCCTCCGCTGAATTTGGTGCTGCTTTTATATCCACTGCTTTTATATCCGCTGCTTTTATATCCGCTGCTTTTATATCCGCTGCTTTTATATCCGCCACTGCTTTTATATCCGCCACTGCTTTTATATCCGCCACTGCTTTTTCTTCCACTGCTGTATCTGTTTCCACCTCCTACTCTTGCATCTACAGAGATAATCAGGGAGATAACAAATAATACTATTATAAACATAATATAAAATTTTTTCATAATATCACCTCTCAGAAAATTATTATGACACATGATGAGTTTTCCAGTATTATTCTACTGAGGTAAGCATAAATAATAATATATACTCTCGTGACGCGTGACGGGAGGAAAACGTTTATTAAATGCTTATGCTCAGGTCAATAAATATATTATAACATACAAAAAGGATTAATAAAGTTGTATAAAGAATATATATAAAATTATAACTATACCCGGTAAATTACAGGTCATAAAACATGTTAACCTTTGCACTTTTTGAATTTAAAACAAAAACAGTTAATTCCTTTCATATTCCTCCTTATAAAGGATCTACTTTTCGAGGGGCCTTCGGTCATACAATTAAAAAGATTGCCTGTGTAAAAAAACAGTCTGACTGTGATGGATGTCTCCTTAAAACAAAATGCATTTATTCTTATATCTTTGAAACACCTCCTCCCGAAGACAGTTCTATGATGAAAAATTATACTGCTGCCCCACATCCTTTTATACTGGAACCGCCTGTTGAAGTAAAGACTGATTATGAGAAAGGAGAAAATCTGAATTTTTCCCTTGTCCTTACAGGGAAAGCTATAGATTATCTCCCCTATTTTATATATGCCTTTGATGAAATGGGGAAAAACGGTATAGGAAGAGACAGAGGACGATATGACATAGAAGAGGTAATAAATCATAAAGGAGACTGGAAAAATGGAACTGTAATTTATGGTAGAGAAAAGAAACTCCTCTCACCTCCCAATATTTTAACTGACAGTGAATTTCATAATAACAAAGAAATTGATAAAATAACCCTTTCTTTTATTACACCGGTAAGAATAAAATATGAAGAAAAATTTGTTAACACAATGGAATTTCATATATTTATGAGAAATATCCTCAGACGTATCAGTCTTCTCACATATTTTCACTGTAACAGTAAACTGGATGTGGATTTCAAGGATATCATAGAAAAAGCAACCGGTATATCTATAATAAAATCAAATCTTCAATGGCTTGATTGGGAAAGATATTCAAACAGACAGCAGAGCAGGATGAAAATGGGTGGTTTAACAGGGGATATTACCTTTACCGGTGATTTAAAAGATTTTTTACCTTATATTACAACAGGTAAATATATACACATCGGTAAAGGTGCAAGTTTCGGCCTGGGAAAATATGAAATTTATTTGTAAATAATTTCAATACAATTCAAACATTCTGATATGTTAATTCATTAGATTTAATTCTTCCGTTAACATTCTCTTAATTGTATAATCCTTCCCCCTGAGATTAATAAGAGGGTCACGACCGTCTGTAGTATGGACTATAAGCACATCATTCATACTACTAGTTTCTATAGATATATTTCTTGTATTATCATTTAAAAGAGGATAACATGACATAGGAGATGATTCACAGTTATCAGGAACAATATCCCTGCATAACATGGTACCGTAATACTTAAAATAATTAATACTTCCGGCATTGCTGTTAGATTGTATTACTATATCATCTTTTCCGTATATAATTCCTCTATAAATAAGTGTATCTGATGATGGCTTACGATATGCCATTCTGACACTTTTCTCAGAAAGAGCAATCATCTTTAGCTCTTCAAAAGAATGAATAAAATCAATTGTTTCCGTGGATAGAATACCGCCTGTTCCGTCAGGGGCTATGCCAAGCCATAGTTTATTGCCGTAGATCTTATGATTGGCCAATTCCAGTTTGACTCTGGTATTATTAATACCCTGAGGATAATATACAGAAGGAGTGAGCGAAGCACCTCCGGGTATATCCTGTGCCAGACCGATACAGCCCGTTTCAAACAGACCGAAACTGGAAGGAATATAAATATCTTTATCAAGAGTTAATGTTATAGAGCCTGTCACAGCCGATACACTCATACCAAGTTCATCCTCAATATGTTGAAAGAGAGAATTAGGATCATTGTTATAGCTCCAGAACCTGATATCAGGATAGTAATCAAAAAAATTTCTATTTTCCCCTCCAGAACCGGAAGCAGACGGATTATAATAGAAATCTCCGTAATTATTCAGAAAGGCTGTACAGTCTGCTTCGGAGAACCGTGCTATTCCGGCCTTATAGGAAGAGGTATGAACATAAGGGTCCGATGCAGTTGTTGTATAATCTGAATGGGGAATACAATAACATGTATTGGGATCATCATTCGGGTCATCAGGATCATCATATACATTATAGGGAGGGCAATTAGGATCGTTCGGATCTGTTCTGACATTCGGATCAGCCGGATCGGTTCTGTATCTCCGTCCATTCGGGTCTGCAGCATCATAGGGATTGGCCGGATCATATTCAAAATATCCGACAAGATAAAATTTATCGGACGGAAGGGCATGACAGGCAGCTTTTCTGGCATCTATAATACCTTTTATATCTATAAAAGGAACTCTTACAGGTAAAGTATCAGTTTTTGTCATAATAGAATTAACATTGAAGAGATCCACTGTAGAACATGATGAAAGAAAACCTTCATAAAGATTTACATTTGCATTTGATATGGATATTTTTTTATTGGAATGAATACGTACAGGTGAAGGATTACTTTCATTACCTGTAAATTTCAGAGAAGGTACAGGATTACCGCCCTGTATGGCTATATATCCTGATGAATAAACGGGACATGGATATTCATCATCTCTCGAAAATAGTCCTCGAAGATAAACTTTTTGCTTGATCTTTCCTTTTTCTTTATAAATACCTTTACATATTATTTCTGCAGTATAGGGAGGTGCCGTTCCAGAATAACTGTTTCCGTCCAGATTATTTATAGTATGATGTTCGGAAGGATTGAAAATTATTACACTCTCCTGATCACTACTGTTCAGAGGCACGTCAATATCGGATGTCATAATTTTACCCCAGTCTACATCAGAACTTAACTGTAATCTGGCATATTCAAGTCCTGCCTCTGCACTTTGAAGGGCCAGGACTTTACTATCACTTTTCCCCATAATATTCAGAGTTCTGGTGGCTATGAATATCATAGATGTAGTAAGCATTACAAGCAATGTCATTAACATAATAACAGAAACAAGCATCATTCCTCTTTTAAATATTTTTAATTTATACATTTTTTACCTCCGTCAATTTCTTGGTTTAACACTGCCTTTAAGAGAATAAAACTCTGTCCCTGATTTATCATTACCATTAGAGGAAAAGGAAACTCTCGCATCTTTACTTTTTCGAAAATTTTCCTGAAAATTTAATTCTATATCAACCATACCATATGCTTCATACAATGTAATTGATTTAATTTTATCACATAACTTCTTCAGAGTCTGCCCTTCCTGTTCTTCAGAAGTTAAAAGAGTTCTGTCATCAGTATAGTCAACTATATCAGGAAGAAAGGTAGCAAGAAACCTGTTGTCCGATTTATAAGGAGAAGTTTTATTGTGAGGAATATATCTCCTGTAAAGTATTTTACGGTTAAAAATATTATCGTTATTATCCTTAATGTCATAATATATAATATGTCCCTGCCATAAAAGTTTGCCACTCACTGCATCATGCTGTATTTCACCGTTATATACAGGTGTTTCAAAACAAATATACGAAGGCAGATTCGGATCTGCTGCTGTAAATGTTTGAATGGCAAGTGAATTGGAGTTTTCCAGCTCGGCTATCATTCTTCTCAAAACCCATGCTGCAGTTACTTTAAGATCGGAACGTACTTCTGCTATTTTCCAGGCTTTCAACCCGAAGTTCATAGCTGCGTAAAAAGCTATCAGAAAAAATGAAAATATAAACATAACCACACATATTTCCATAAGTGTCATACCTGAAATCTTCTTATATCTCATTATATAAAAACCCCTTTTATTGTAAACCAATAGCTATAAGAGTGGTTACTGTCAGTTTCTGCGGAGGAGAAGTATCCCGATTGACCCGGACAGTTACCTGTTTCATTTCATAATTATAAGCTGTGCCATCATAATAATCATTAACCAGAATCTCAAATTTATATAAACCTTCATTACCTTCTATTTTCAAATCGGAACATGCATCAGGAGGATCCTTCCATAGAATAACAGGTGAAGGACTTATAAAAGTAATACTGCCTGATACGACAGATGTAATTTTAGCGGCTATATCATAATTATAATCAGGATATCTTATAAAAAGTACCTTCATCTCATTAATCTTACTTACTGCAAAACTTGAAATTTCAGATTCGTTGTTTTTCTCTTTTATAGCATTAAGACCTGCTACAAAAACACTTAAAACTGAAACTATTATCAATCCCATAATACCTATGGATATAACAGTTTCTATTAAAGTAAAACCTCTAATTTTATAAAACATATTATATCCTCTCGGTAATGAATTTTAAGAAATAATAACATCATAGTTTAAATCGTGACGCGTGACGCGTGACGCGTGACGCGAGGATCATAAACGTTCTGAAAACCATGACCGGTCACATGGCAAATATCCTGTAATATATTAATCTCAGACACAAATCAGAACATATAAAATTTTTCAGAGTAAAAAATATTTTATTCATAATAACAATAAAAAAACCGGAAGCAAACTAATATTTTAAATAACTTACAAAACAGTAATTACACTACCACTAAACAATATTATATCATAATTAATAATATTTCACAAGGAAATCTTCAAAAAAAAATTGTCAGTCTGGAGCTTGTATGATTTTATTTTTTGCAGTATAATAATTTTTTTAAATTTATATAAAAAGTAAAGAAGGGACAATAAATGAAAGCTGGAATTATCGGTCTTGCCTCATCGGGAAAAACTACACTTACAGGTGCTTTTATGGGCACATCCAGAAAGAGCAAAGGTATAGGAATTGTACAGGTTCCCGATGACAGGCTTTACGAACTGGCAAAGATATATTCGCCGGAAAAAACAACACCGGCTACGGTGCAGATAGAAGATCTGCCTCCTCTGGATACACAGATAAAAGAAGAAAAGGTAAAATTCTTTGAAAAAGGGAAAACTATGGATGTACAGATACTCTGTACAGGCGGTTACCGCTGTTTTTCCACAGAAGATATTATTAAAGAAATATCAAAACTCAGATTTGAACTTATCATACAGGATCTGGATATTGTAACAAAAAGACTTGAGAAACTCGAAATGGAAATAAAGAGAGCTCCTAAAACAAAAGTGCAGAAAGAGGGAGAGATAAAACTTCTGGAAACACTCAGAAAAAGCCTTGAAGAAGAAAAATTCCCGTCGTACCAGACTTTAAATCTGGATGAACATCAAAAAATACTGACAAACAACTACAGTTTTTTTACACTCAAACCTTCTGTCTATGTAATAAATGTATCACAGGAACAGTATATGGAAAAGAAAGAAGAAATAGAAGATGCTGCAAAAAAACATCTGGAAGAAGCAGGAGAGAATGCGCCTTTTGTTGTTATAGACGCCTTTACGGAAGCAGATATTATGGACATGGAACAGGAAGAAATAAAAGAATTTCTTAAAGAATTCGGTCTTAAAGAACCGGGGAAAGATAGAATTATAAGGGACGTATACAAACTCCTTGGACTTATAACATTTTTCACAGTAGGTGAAGATGAAGTCAGAGCATGGAATATACACAGAGGGGATAATGCGGTACAGGCGGCAGGAGCGATACACAGTGACCTGGCCCGTGGCTTTATAAGGGCGGAAGTAGTAGAAACCGACTATCTATTAAAAGTCGGTTCCCTGAATGCAGCAAAAGCACAGGGTAAACTCCGTCTGGAAGGTAAAGATTATATAGTTAAAGACGGAGATGTTGTACATATACTGTTCAATGTTTAACCGGGCACATAATAAAAAACTGCCTTCAACCTTCTATCTGAAGGCAGTTTTTTAAAGAAATCCTTATCAATAAGTCTGTGTTTCTAACAGTGTCTTGCTGCACCATTCGATAAGGGTTATGAAATAATATTCAGGACGTCTGAGCCTGTCTTCTTCCAATTTATTCCAGGTAATATTTATTTCCATTACAACCCTGTCACGGTCATCGCACACAGTAGAAAGCATTTCTTTTCTGGTCAGAATGAATCTATTCAATTTCAGAAAAAGAGTGGCCTGGAGTATAAAAAATACATTCTTATATGAAAATTCCAGACTATTCGGGTCATAATATTCCGAATAAATCATTTTATGACGTGTTTCATGAAGTATAGCTGACGATGAATTTCTTATGTAATCAGTAATCTCTCTTTTATCAGGCCCATCTATTAAATCAAAAATATTTCCATGAAGGTTCTTACATCCATTTATGAAGTGAAACAGTTCATGACGGGGCCAGGCTTTAATCTCACGGACACTGCAAATAAAGCCGCAAGCCTTTTTACTGAGAGGCATCTTTTTTACAATCTGTCTGTATGCAATAAGATCTTTAATATCTACTTTATCCAGAACAACATTTACATCAATATCGCTGTTTTCGCCGGCTTCACCGCGGACAAAACTGCCTGTATGCCCTGCAAATACAAGTCTTTCACCAAAGGTTTCCCTGAGATGATACATCAATAAATCAAGCCATTCATTTACATTGAAGTCCATTATAGAAGTCTCCGAAGATATGAAATTATTTAGATTAAATCCCTTTAAATAAATTGATTTTATGCCATTAAAAATGAAAATTCCTGTACTCTAACAGGCATGACCATATCGGTCACAACCAAATATGAAAATGAATAGACAGTGGAGCATAAAACTTCATCATTTTCATATAAAATTTATTTCTTAATGCACACTGCATATGATTTTACCTGATCGAGTATTTACTGACCTTAACATAAGCATGTAATAAACGTCTTTCTCCCGTGACGCATCACGAGAGTATTTATGTTCACCACAGTATTTATGCAGTTACACTCTTTTTTGACAGTTTTATCTCTTCTTCTATACTCTGAGGAACCCTTTCATATTTCAAAAACTGCAGTGTAAATTCAGCTTTTCCCTGTGTAAGAGAACGAAGGCTTGTGGCATAACCGAACACCTCTGAAAGAGGAACTTCTGCGGAAATACTGGTAAAACCGTTTTCTACCACTGTATCTACGATGAGGCCCCTTCTCTGATTTACACTGGCAAGAACATTGGAGCGAAATTCTGAAGGAGATTCTACGGAAAGTAACATAACAGGTTCAAGAATCTTCGGGCTTGCCTTTTTGTAAGCTTCACGGAATGCTCCGATTGATGCAAGTTCAAAAGCAAGTCTTGAAGAATCTACAGGATGGAATTTTCCGTCAATTACCTTCATAGTTACTCCCACAACAGGAGATTCTATAAGGGAACCTTTTAAGGTGCATTCGTTGAAACCACTTTCACAGGACGGAATATATACCTTCGGAATTACTCCTCCCTTTGTTTCATCTACGAAGTGGCATCCGCAGTTATTATTCGGCTCGATAACACCTGCCACACGGGCAAACTGGCCTCTCCCTCCTGTTTGCTTTTTATGAGTATAATCAAAATTAATTGCCTTTGTAATGGTTTCTCTGTAGGAAACCTGAGGCGGACCTACTTCGAAATCTGCATTGTATTCTCTTTTCATTCTTTCTATATAAACATCAAGATGGAGTTCCCCCATACCCTTGATGACAGTTTCTCCTGTCTCTGCATCAATAAAAGCTTTAAAGGTCGGATCTTCTCTTGTAAATCTGTCAAGAGCTTTCGAGATATTATCAAAGGACTTTTTGTCTTTAGGTTTTATGGCAAGTGAAAGTATAGGCTCCGGAACAAAAGTGGATTTCATTGAATAATTTATATTGCCATGGGTAAAGGTATCGCCTATGGAACAATCAACACCGTAAAGAGCTACAATATCACCGCATGTGGCAGCAGTAATGTCTTCCATATGATTTGCATGCATACGTAAAAGGCGGCCTACTTTAAAACGCGTTTTTGTCCTTGAATTAAAGAGATTATCACCTTTTCTGACTGTTCCCTGGTAAACCCTTATATAAGTCAACTGCCCGTACTGCTGTTTTTCCAGTTTAAATGCAAAAGCTATGGCAGGAAGTTCCGGATCGGCTGAAACAGGCACTTCTTCCCCGTTATTATCAAGATCCATGGCAGTATTTTCCACATCAAAAGGTGCGGGAAGATAATTTACAATACCGTCTATAAGAGGCTGTACGCCTTTATTTTTCAATGATGTGCCCAGGAAAACAGGAGTCATTTTCAGAGAAACTGTTCCTTTTCTTATGGCATCAATAAGAAGTTCTTCTGTAACAGTACCGTCAAAATATGCTTCCGTCAATGCCTCGGAAAACATACTTGCTTTATCAACAAGTTCTTCTCTGTAAGTATTTGCTTCCTCCAGAAGATGGGAGGGGATTTCTTCTTCCCTTATATTTTCACCGTTATCTCCGTCAAAATAAATAGCTTTCATTTTAACGAGATCTATAACACCTTCAAATTTACTTTCCAGACCTATCGGTAACTGGACAGGAACGGCATTACGGGATAATTTCTGCATTATCTGTTCTATGACACGTAAAGGCGCCGAGCCTGTTCTGTCACATTTATTAATAAAAGCAAGAGTGGGAACTTTATAGCGTTTTAATTGCCTGTCTACTGTAATGGACTGTGGCTGTACGCCGCCGACGGCACAGAGAACAAGTATGGCTCCGTCCAGTACATGGAGAGCATTTTCAACTTCAATGGTAAAATCTACATGGCCCGGTGTATCAATAATATTTATGGAATGATCGTTCCAGTCCACATTCGTTGCGGCAGAAGTAATCGTTATACCTCTTTCTTTTTCCAGTTCCATAAAGTCCATAGTAGCTCCCACGCCATCTTTACCTTTTACTTCATGAATGGCATGTATTTTGTTGCAGTAATAAAGAATACGCTCTGTAAGGGTTGTTTTACCCGAATCTATGTGAGCGCTAATACCTAGATTTCTTATTTTGGAAACATCTGAATTCATCGAACTTATACCCCTTGTTAAATGTTTAAGAGTTCAATATATTACCTGAAAAGAATAAATTTGTCAACAGTTTTTCTTACATTTTTGTAAATTCGTAATGCGTAATGCGTAATGCGTAATGTGTAATACGTGATGCGTAACGGGTAATGAGTAATCTGCGATACTGACCTGAGCATAATACCATTTGGCCATCAACCATAGTGCTTTATAAAACTAAACTTGAGGGCGAAATGTTATTACCCGTCACGAAATCATATATGTATTATTTATACTCACCTCAGTAATATTTAAATCTTGCCTCTCTTAAAACTGTACGATATAATTTGTAAATATAAAAATTCTAAAATCATTTTTTGGTACAGCAATTACGCAAGATGGGCAATAAGGACCGCAGCAGGTAAATTGGTACAAAAAAATATGGCACACACTCCTGTCCCTGGCCGGGATCTGGAGGAAAAGATATGCCGTATTAAAAGAGAGTTGTAAATTATATAGACACAAAATATTAAAAGTCTGTAAAACCAGTGTGCCACGCAACAGGATCATATATTTTCCGGAAGAGTCCGGACAGGGACAGGTTTTAGAGATGGGTACGAACTTATCTTGAGCGGTGTAAGTAATAATGAGTAGAATAAAACACATATACGGCCTTATCATTTTCAGTGTATTATCTTCTATATTTATCATAAATATTATTTCAATTATTTTTCCCGTCACAGGAAAAATAGGAACATGTTTATGGTTTATTTCTTATATATTTTTTATTATTCTGGCTTTAACAGGCCTCTATAATTCCATAAAAGAAGCTCTCCAGGAAAAGCTTTTTATCACTCTTTTAGTTGTAATTATCTGGTTGTTCATCATTGGCTCCAACATAAACAGAATAAAAAATGTAAGTTCCGAAGCCACACAACAGATGGGTCAGATTGTTTCCCTGCTTCATTCTTCCAAAACTATGGGCTTTAATGATCAGTGTTTTATCGGTTACCCTGCAAGACAGTTTTTCCTGCCTTCTCTGCCTACATTAATAATGGGACGAACGGTATTATCGCTTAATCTTGGAGGGAGTCTATATCTTATAACAGGCCTTTTAATTTTTTCACGGGCTATATCAATAAATTTCAAAGACAGAAGATATGGTGATCTGGCAGGAGGAATCATTTTAAGTTTAATATTTCATATATATTATATTAATTACCAGATCTTCTGGTTTGAACAGAGTATCTACCCTTTCGGCTTTACTCTTATCATATGCGGACTATATTTATATTATATAAAAGAGCCATCTCTGGCAAACCTGTCATTAACAGGACTGGCTGTTATGTATCTGATTTATTCTTACACTCCGTCTCTTTCCGTGGCATGTCTGAGTACAACAGTCCTCATATATTATTATATAAAAAATTTCAAATCTCCCGATAAAAAACGAAATATTATCATAGCTATGATAATTATTTTCTGTATAACAAGCTTCTGTCTGTCTCTTAAATACAGAAATGATGTTAAATTAATCAATAAAAATGGCAGTGATGAAATAAGAAGAAGTGATGAAATAAGAAGTAAGATAAAGGAACTTTTTTTAATTGAAACAAATCTCATAGTAAGCCCTGTTTCTACATTTATATTTTGCCTTATATTACTATTTTCTATATTTATTATGATGCGGTGGACCATGTTTTTCCTTGCAATGTGGGCAATAGGTACATTTATCATCTCAGCCGTTTCAAGCGGATTTGCTATCCCTCCTCCGTATTTTGCAATACACAGGGCAATTATTATTTATCCTGTCATATTTATTATGTTTATAAATATAATAAAATCCATACATATAGATTTTAAAGGAAAATATTACGGAGGGCTTATAATACTCCTGTTCTTATTAATAACAGGCATTATATATCAGCAATCTTACATAAAAACAAAAAATAACCCCACCACAAGAATATATCAATACATACTGATAAAATGGCTGCAAAAAGAAATACCTGAAAAGGATATTACACAAAACACGGTGTTTTATTTTGATGAAGCCTTTAAAGGAGAGCCATATATAAGTACATATGATATGATGATGTATTTTGCGCCGAAATATCATACTAACTTTCCTGACAGTAAAACCGATCTGGCAAAACAAATCATTCCATCGGAAAGTAAATTTTTACTTGTACCACATGATAAGATAAAAAATCGATGCTATATAAATATAAAAAATCGAATAAAATATATAAACACTTTCTGCGGGCAACAGACAATGAGTTTATATAAAATCGAGTAATGGCGCACTCTGGAGTGCGCCATTGCAGAGTAAATTACATCTCTATAATATTTCTCTTATAAATCAAATAAAGCTTTCTGAGTTCTGCAATTTTTTCAGCCATTTCCATTTGAAGTTCTGACACTCTGTCATAATCTTTATCGGCAAGAGCTTCTTTTATCCTTGCAAAAAGAGATTTATCTCTCAGAGAACTTTTTACCAGATAATGTCTCAATCCATTTATTTCTGTCCACAGTTCCTCATCATAATCATTAAAACCTTCTTTGTCATGAAGTTTAACACATTTTCGGACTTCTTCAATATTTTCTATGACTATACGTTCACCAAGTTCTAAAGACCACTGAAGGCTTACGGCTTTAACATAGGAATCCAGTATGGCACTCTCAAAAACATCTCCTCTTGCTAGCACTTCTCTCCTGGAAGGGTATTTGGAGAGATTGCAGAGATTCTCCCATACAGTAGCAGGAGGACAGCCGAAGAGTTTTTCTCTTTCTTCTCTGGTATAATGCTCAAATACATCTTCTTCACTTCTATATTCTCTGTCTTTTTCAAGATAATGACTCTTTTTACCGGCCTTTTTACAGAATTCCTTAAAAAGTTCTTCTGAAGTCTTTTTTGAATTAACTGCATATTTTATACCGTCAAGCATGGCCTGATACATGGCAGCCAGAGCAAGGAAGGTATTTGTATGAGGATTGGGGGATCTCACTTCAAATCTTACTGAAAGAGGTTTATTCATATCCCTTACAAGTCCTGCGAGGACTGTTCTGTTTCTTGAAGGAACGTCCAGACTATGTCCCAGAGAAGCAACAATACAGACAGGAGCTTCAAAACCGGGCTTCAATCTGTTAAAAGCATCATTACTGGAAGTAACAAAGGGATTTACTGCTTCATAGTTTTTCAACAGTCCCATAAGAGCTCCCCAGCCGAAAGGACTTAAAAAATCCTTTTTCATATCAGATGGTGCAAAAAGGTTGACAAGTTTCCCGTCTTTCAGTCTGACCATCACACTCAGATGGGTGTGCTCACCGCTTCCTGCAACACCTTCCATAGGTTTTGCCATAAAAGTAACTTCAAGACCCTGCCTCCTGAAGGTTTCTTTTATTAAAATCCTTGCAAGAAGTTCATTGTCTGCTGCCTGGGCAGCATGGTTATATTTCCAGTCAATTTCCAGTTGTTCCATGATATGACTTAATTTACCTTCTTCACTTATCTTCGCCGTAACTCCTCCTACTTCTTTATGGCCCATTTCCGGCTCAAGCTCGTATTTCTCAAGTAACATAAGAGATTTTTCAAGCGCTGTCCTTACATTACTTTTTGTTCTTTTCCAGTACTGTTCCTGAAGTACCTGAGATACTGATAATTCTTCAAATTCCGCCTGTTCATTCGGAGTTTTAACCCAGAATTCAAGTTCTGTAGCGGCAAGCGGTATTATTTCGACTATATCATCAGGTGATATATCTCCTATTTTACAGGTTTTAATAAGATTTTCTATTTCATTTTTAAAATAATCGATACCTCTCCTCAGGATGGAACGGGAGTCCACTTTTTTACCATTATGTATAAGAAAAGAAGGTATCCTCAGTGTTCCTACAGGTCTGTCAGATGAGATATCCCTGTGTTCATAATTATAATCTACATACCAGTTAACACCGTTATCTGCTATCATATCGACTCTTGCATTATTCAATGAAGCTATGCCGGGAATTACCACACTTGAACCGTCTGTCTGGATACCTGACGATAAAAATTCCTCTATATGCTCAAGAAACGTATGTACAGGTATCTTTTCATCAGTATCATTTCCTCTCAAATCAATACCTGCAAAAGACACAAATTTTATTTCAGGATTTTTACTTAAAAGAGATTTTAATTCCTGAATCTTCTGCATTTCTCCAGGAATTATATAGACAGGCTCTGACTCGTAATAACTATAAACAGTCTCATTCATATTTATTCCTCCAGGCTTCGTAACGCGTAATGCGCACAGGATGTACTATTATCCTTTAATTAGATAATAGAATAAAGTGGATTATATCATAAATTAATTTCAATGGCAAAGTGTGAGTAGTGAGTAGATTTACCCGTCACGCGTTACGCGTCACTCATTAAAGGCTTAACTTCGGCATTTCTATAGAAATTCTGTCATCAATTTTATCATCCCAGACCTCACCGGCCTGGAAATATTCGAAAAATGCCTGTTGAAACGGGCCTATAATCTTCTTGTTTTCTGCTGTGGCAAAACTCTTTTTAGATATGATGGAATCATTTATGGCTATTGTATATGTTTCTTCAGGATTAATTTCTTTTCCCTCTATTGTAAGAGAAGTAACCCTGTCTCCGCTCGGCCTGGTAGGATCACATTTGCATTTCAATGCTCCTCCCGGTATGCCGACACCTTTTGCTCCGTCTTTAAATCCGTCTTCAAGATACTGTTTTATATATTTTCCTTTAATATCTACTGTAAGGGTATTTTCATCTGTGAAAGGAACAGCATTAAAAAGATCCTCTTTATAGACAGCTCCTGCAGGGATATTCCCTCTCACTGCCCTGGCACTGCAGAGACCTATTTTTGTTCCTCCCTGTTTTACTATAGCATCTGCAAGTATCTGAGGTATTTTACTATCACTGCTGTGAGAATAATGTATATCTTCTTTTGCTCTTCCCATTACCTCTGAACCGAATTTTTCAGCTTCCGAAATATATGGAGCTATAACTGTCTGAACATCTTTATCAGGTTTTACCTGAGAGGCAATAACAGGTATAAGTTTTGCCGTATGGGATACAATTTTTTTTGTGCTACTATCTATCTGCAGATCAAGTTTACCAAGATATCCCCCTTTTGTACCTGCCTGGACAATTACGGTATTTCCTACTTTTTTACCTTCTTCCAGTTTATTATGAGTGTGTCCTCCTACTATAACATCAATACCTTCCACTTCAGAGGCAAGTTTTTCATCTTCAGGCAATCCCAGGTGGGACGTAACTACGATGAGATCTACTCCCTTTTCTTTAAGTTCTGCAATATATTTCTGTGCAGTTTCTGCAGGAGATTTAAATTCAATACCCTGAAATTTCTCAGGGTCAAGACGTACGGCAGTTTCCGGTGTATCAATTCCAATGATACCGATTTTCACACCTTTTTTCTCCATTATGGTATAAGGACTTATTCCTTCCATTACCTTTCCGTCTGCAGTATTTACAATATTTCCTGCCAGTACAGGCGTATCCAGTCCCTGAACAATAGAATTAAAACCATCTTTACCCCAGGCAAAATCATGGTTTCCAGGCGTTATTGCATCAAACTTGAAGAATTTAAAGGCATCTCCAACCACCCGTCCTTTAGAAACATAGGAAGTCATAGTGCCTTCTGCCAGGTCTCCCGCATTGAGAAGTAATGTGCCCTTTAAATCTCTTTCTCTTTCCGTATCAATAACTGTTTTTAAATTTGCCACACCGCCTACTTCACTGTCGGTAGAAATGGAAGGTTCCATATAGGGCTGAATGGCTCCATGAAAATCATTTATATGAAGTATATGAAGATCTATAAGAGAATTATTGGAACCAGTGGATACTCCGTCTGTGTTCTCTTCCTTTATAGAAGTTTTTTTTGTGGGAACCTGAAAAAAAGGAGTTACATTTATAAAACCTTTATTGTTTATTAACATAACATATCTCCTGAAGTAATAATTTTGCCTTTTATAGTTACGTTCATAACTTATTAGAAATTAAGTGCTTCGTGACGCGTAACGCGTGATGCATGGATTAACTGTAATTTGTTATGAACTATACTATAATAGTATACCCTGTAAAGAGAAAAATTTAAAGGAAAAAATTGTTAAAAATTTGTTAATTTTTAGCGATATTTTATAAGTGAGTGGTGAATAGTGAGTCGTGAGTGGGTCTTCTCACTGTTCACTATTCACTACTCACTACTCACTAAATATCTTTAAAGGATTTTATCTTTTTTTTCTAGAATAGAATTACATACAAACAGTGAGGGAGGAAGAGGAATGAATATCGAGACCTCTAATAATGGGAGAGTCGTGAGTCGTGAATAGTGAGTCGTAAATAGTGAGTAGGGGCGTTTAATTAAACGCCCTGGGATTAAATACGCATCACGCATCACGTATCAAGCATCACGAACCACCCGTCACGCGTTACGCGTTACGCGTTACGATTATAGTGAAAAGGGAGATTTATGATGACGTTGGAAACAGGTATAGTGCTTAATAATATTTACAGGGTAATAAAACTTCTCGGGAAAGGGGGCATGGGGAATGTCTATCTTGTAGAAAGAATTAAAGACGACAAAAAATTTGTGGTAAAAGAACTGGTATTTTCACAGGAAACACAGACTGACATAGTTACCGTAAAAGAAATATTCTTCCGTGAAGCCGAATTTATGGCAAAATTTTCTCATCCCGGCCTTCCGAAGATGTACGGTGTATTCAGCCATGATGGCAGAGAATATCTTACAATGGACTATATAGAAGGTAAAACCCTGGAAGAAATTATTAATTCATCTAAAGAACCTGTAGAGGTGCAGCAGGCCATCACATGGACTATAAAAATCTCCGAAATACTGGATTATCTTCACAATGCTTTTCATGCTCCCGTAGTCTACAGAGACCTTAAGCCATCCAATATTATAATAACACCGGGAGGATGGCCAAAACTTGTAGATTTCGGTATTGCCCGTTATTACAACCCTGATAAAGATACAGATACCTTCAAATATGGTTCTCCCGGCTATGCAGCACCGGAACAGTATAAAGGGAGAGGGCAATCAACACCTCTGTCTGACATATATGGGCTCGGAGTTATTTTACACCAGATGCTTACAAAACATGACCCGACTCTGAAATTGTTTAACTTTCCTCCTGTAACCGATTTGAATTTCTCCGTATCAAAGGAACTGGAAGCTATAGTAAAACGTGCAATGGAACTGGATCCTCTGAAAAGATATATAAGTATGAATGAATTTAAAGAACAACTGAAAAGATATACAGGTATTTATAAAAAAGACGGAACAGAGGAAAATATAAAAAAGCCAAATAATTTTGCCAGAGCAGGTATACTTATGGCTATACTGACAATATTTTCTCCCTATGTAGTCGCTATTATACTGAATATAGCAGAAAACATAAGCAGAAATTTCAGCGGCCCCTTACAAATCTTTATGAGAAAGTGCCTGAATACAGGTCCTGTCATTATAATATTATTGCCTGTAACAGGATTGATTTTCAGTATAACTGGTTCCAGGAAAGCAAAATATGACAGAAGTATTTCACAGGAACCTGCCTTAACAGCAATAGTATTTAACGTGCTGGCAATAATGATAGTGTGCCTGCTGGGAGCCGTTTTTGTACCGGGTTTTTTTGCAGCCAGAGCCCAGGGACAGCTTGCATCATGTGAATCGAACATAAAGAATCTTGCTGCAGCCTTAGAAATGTATGCAACAGATAACAGAGGCTATTATCCTCCTGCTCTTTCATATCTTACTTATAATAAAAACGGCGGGCCCTATATAAAACACATATATGCATGTCCTGTCTATCTTACAGGATACAAATATGTATATGCCACTTCACCTGATAATTTCACCATATGTTGTGAATATAACAATGCTCATAGAAATGCCCTGCGTAAAGACGGTTCATGGCCACAGTATACTCCCGGCAGGGGGCTCATAGTACCTCAAAGATAATCAAATCGGCAACAGGGGGAAGGATATTTTTAACATAGAGTAGAATTATTTACTGAATATTGAATACAAGAGGTTTTGATTATGGACAGATTGGATAAATGGTTTAACAGGACTGTTAATTTTCTGGCAAATAAAGTATCAAATATTCTGGATAAAACAGATATTATAAAAAATGCCGGGCATGTTGCCGGACAGAAAATCAAAAAAAGCAGTGATACGTTCATATGCCCCGCAGATTTTCAGGCAAAAAAAGAATTTCTTATCAATGCTTTAAGTCATAAAGATTACGATTTCAGGGCAAAAGGGGCAAAATATCTCTCACGAAGGAAATATTTTTCACCTGATATTCTGGATATACTGACTATTTCCACAAAAGACAGAGAACCTCTTGTTCGTTATGCAGTTACATTCTCTCTCGGAATGCTCTGCAGTGAAGAACATATTGCCGGGATTCTGGAAGGCTCTTCGGAAGCACGAATGAAATTTCCAGGCATCACAAAAGAAAGAATAAACAAAGTCATAGAAGCTCTGAAAGAACTCAGAAAAGACGAAATCCTGTGGGTAAAAACAATGGCAGAAGAAGCACTCAGAAAAACAGGACACAGTGATACTATAGACGATATAACAGAAAAAGCTTTAGATAAATTGCCGGTACGACTTAAGGAATTAATATTAAAAGAAGATGAACTTTTTATAGAAGAATCTATAAATCTATGCAGAGAAGACGCAGGTCTTCTTGAAGCACTCTATGACATTGACAGTATAATAACAAGAAAAACCCTTCACAGACTTATAGCTGAAACAGATTTCTCTAAAAGCTGGAAATCCATTAAAGCCATATATAAAAAGGCAGAATACAGAATGGATATGGAAATGTTCGGACTTATTGCTTACAGAATAGAAACAACACACAATCTTTCTCCTGTTTATGATAAAAAAACCTGGAAAAAAAATGACAGATTCTGTAAAAAAACAAAATCTTATATGATGAGAAGATGCTGGAGATACCTGAGAAATATTGCAACATATTATCCTGAAGTCTATGCAAATTTTGCCTATTTCTTTTTGAAACATTTCAAAGACAGTGATGCAGGAAAAATACAGGAAATAGTTTCACACCGTTATAACTGGAATGAAAGAAAACAATATACCATTAGCAAAACCTGTGACCGTTTCAGTCATCTGTGGACTTTCAATCATATACTCCATAAAAAAAGTAAAAGATATACCTGTAATAATTTACAGTGGAAATGTGCTGAAGGCTATAAATCGTCAGACACAGAACCGCCGGAAAGAGAAGAAGCTTTCTCTGAACTGTGGGAAGAAGACAGTCTTCCTGCTTTTAATCTGTTTCTGGAATCCGAATGCAGAGAAGTAAGCTCTTTTGCCGTTAAAATTTTAAGAGACAGATTTCCTGGCATATTTAAAAATCTTGCAGATGAAGAAATTTCAGCTCTGTTCAAAAAGCCATATCCTTTCGTATGTAATACTATAACAGACATATTCAAAACATATTTTGATCCTCTTAACCCTGATAAAAAACTGGTAAAATGTTTTTTAAACTGTGAATTTCAGCCTGCAAGAGATCTCGCCCATGAATGGGTAAAAAGCAGTCTCTCTTTCTGGAAAGGGGATAAAAAATTCATTATAGATCTCCTCTTTTCACAGTGGGAAGAAAATCACTGTTTTGCAATGGAACTGATAGCACTTTATAAAGATCCCCCTGAAATCATATCAGAGTATATAAAAATCCTTATGTCTGTAATCACAAAGGAAGAATATATAAAAGGTCTTCACACAGTCATAGTAAAAGGTCTCACGTCTGATTTTTCGGAAGAATTAAAGCTCCTGACCAATGAACAGATATTTCTGTTATTAAAAGCGCCGTCTCCATGCGTCCAGGAACTGGGAGGAAATATGCTTAAAGAACGGTCTGTTGACCCTTTGAGTATTGACGGACAGACGCTCATAACCTTTGCCTGTCATGACATACTGTCCATAAGGGAAACAGGAATGGATATGATAAAAAAATCCATATGCAGATGGTCTGAAGATATGACGGAACTGACGGAACTTGCAGAAAGCAAATGGGAAGTCACCAGAGAATTCGCTTTTAATATGCTGGAAGAGCATTTTACAGTAAATCAATTTACATCTGACATACTGCTGAAACTTTATGACAGCAATTATAAAGATGTGCAGGAATTTGCCATGAAAATACTGGGCAAATATCTTTCCGAAGGATATCATGCGGAATTTCTAAAATTCACCGAACATCCTGACATAAAGGAATTCACTCTCGATATGATAATTGAAAATCTTTCTCCTGAGCCTGATAACATAAAAATTCTCATGCCTTTCTTCAGAAGTATATTATTTAATGTTAATAAAGGCAGAAAAGCAAAAGATAAACTCTTTAAATATATGGGAAAAATTGCAATGAAGAATGCCTTTATTGCGACGGAACTGATGAGTTTACTGGAAGAATTTGCCGGAACCATGACAGAGAGAGATTTTTCAGACTGCCTTACCATTATGACGGGGATAATAACGAAATATCCATATATAAAATCTTCTGACATGTCTCTCTTAAATCCGGTAATCAGTGTCCCGGATTCTTCCGGTTAATAGTTTGGGCAGGAATTACTGCCTATTTCCCGGAAAAATTCAATATATACTCTTCAGCAGTACATATCGTAATAAGGGATTTTTTATAATCTTTCTTATTTCGTGTAATCAGACAATCTATCTTATTTTCCAGAGCAGTATAATACTGAATTGCATCTTCAAAATCATTAAAATCTGATTCCAGAGAAAGTTCTATTATATATTCATTTACCTCTAAGATATTTACAAGGAATTTTAATTTTTTAAGACTGTTCTTTGCTCTTTCTTTAGAGGTTATTTTCCTGAGTATATAAAATAAATTTGAAAATATTAAAGGACTTACGAAAGCTTTTACGTTTCCTTTTTCAATGATAGTAAAAAGTTTTGCGGCAGATAAATAGTGAGGCTCTCTTTTCATAAGCAAATCCAGGATTATATCAGAATCTATAAAAACTTCATTCATTATCTGTATTTCTCTATTAAATATTTTGTATATTCTTCTTCAGGGTCAAATGTTTCATCTACTCTTACAATACCGCTCAATTCCTTTACAAGAGGAGAAAAATCTTCTTCTTTTCTTTCTCCTCCTGTAATAAATTTAAAAAAAATCTCCACCATCTGAGATAGACTCTGACGTCTTTCTTTTGCGTATTCCCTGGCTTTTTCAATTGTATCTTTATCCAGATTAAGGGTAAGTTTGGTTTTCATAAAAGCCTCCTTTATACGTATATATTATATAAATTTATACGTATAAAGTCAATTCACCATAAATATGAAAGCTATTTAACGGCTTTTTCTTTTTCATACCATTCCTTCCATTTTTTCACAGTTCCTTCCATATCACTTCTGTCTTTCCCCTGAAATTTCTTTCCCGTAATCTCTTCAAGGCCGTATACTGCCACCTGTTGCAATGTAGGCTTTTTTGCAGAATAAACTATAGCTCCGCCATCATCATATGCTCCGCCAATAGTTGTTTTATCCGTATTATCAAGCATAATTATCAGTTTCGGTATTAAATCTTTATCTTTTTTCGCTGTAAGAACAACTACGGCAGAAGATTTTACATAGGGCTCTCCTTTTTCTATAAATTCCATAAGTTTTTCTTTATTAACAGAACCGAGCTGGCTGAGAGATTCTATTAACCTTGCCTGCACCAGAGGATCTGTTTCACTGTCAAGCATTCCATTAAAGATTTCAACGGCTTTATCATCTTTCAGTGCAGCCAATCTCTGAATTGCATCTCTTTTTACATTGGGGCTTTTATCATTCAGTGCTTCTTTTAAAAGTTCCTTTTGTTTTGCCATTCTTTCATCGGTATTGGAAACATAGGATATACATGTTATGGCTCTGGAACGGAAATAATCTACGGGATGTTTCATTACACAGGACAGGACATCGAACTCTTCCGCTTTTTTCTCTTCACTGAGACCTCCTGCATAACAGTTTTCAATGGCTTTAAGACCGATGCGGGCAACAGATAGATCAGATTTTTCCATAAGATAGGAAAAGAGTGAGAAATCAGACGGATTGTCTTTGCATATTTTTTCAAGCTCTGACAAACCCTGTTTTTTCTGATTTTCATCAGATGAAGAGACAATAATTTTAACCTGTTCGTCAACTTTTGCTTTCAAAGAAGCATCTATTTTTTTAGCCGCCGGGATGGTAAAACTTCCACTCTCTTCAGTTGAGGTTTTACATCCGTATAAACCTGTGAGGCATATTATAATAAGACATATAATAACAGAATATTTCATAAAATACCCTCCTATATAGTTTCAATAGATTTTACTCATATATCGTTGTTACTCTCTAAAAAATTTTCCTGTCAGGTATCCGCCGTCTAAATTTTTCACTTCGAAACCATTTTGTTTTAAAATCCTCTGGGCAACATATGCCCTATAACCTGCTTTACAGTATACTGCTACAGGTTTATCTTTATCTACAGTATCTAAAAGGCTTCGAAATTCATCTACAGGTTTCAGGGAAGAACCTTTGATGGTACCTTCGTCGTATTCCTTCTGAGTTCTTACATCAATAAGATTGTATCTATCTTTTACTTCACTAAATTCACTGAAGGTCATAGAATCTTCGATGCCGGCCAATCTATTCTGACCTGTCATACCGGCAATATTTACCGGGTCTTTTGCAGAACCGAAGGGAGGAGCATAGGCCAGATCAAAATTTGCCAGATCTTCTACTGTAGCACCAAAATAAAGAGCTGTAGCAAAAACATCAATTCGTTTATCCACACCATCTTCCCCTGTAACCTGTGCTCCCAGAAGTTTTCCAGTTTCTTTATGAACAAGAATTTTTGAATGTACCATTTTAGCACCGGGATAATATTCTGCATGAGAATTTGAATGGGTATTAACAACTAAATAAGGGATTTTTTCTCTTTTTGCATCATTTTCAGAAATTCCTGTCTTACCTGCTGCTATTTTATTAAACCTTACGATAGAAGTTCCGAGGACTCCCCTGAAGGTAAGATTTCCTCCTGCTGCATTTGCCCCTGCCACTCTTCCCTGTTTATTTGCCGGCCCTGCAAGAGGTATCCAGTCCCATTTTCGTGTAACAAGATTAAAACTCTCCACTACGTCTCCTGCAGCATAAATATCAGGTATACTTGTTTCCATTTTTTCATTTACCTTTATGGCACCGAAGAAGCCCAGATTAAGACCAATATCTTTTGCCAGTTTATTATTCGGTCTCACACCAATGGAAGCTATTACCATATCTGCATTGAGTATATTCCCTTTCTGTAAAATAATTTCTTTTACTTTACCTGTCTCATCTTTAACAATTTCTTTAAGTCCGTTGCCTAAAATAAGCTCTATACCTGATTCTATCATATGTTCCTCTATGACAGAAACTACATCGCCATCCATCAGTGTAAGAACCTGAGGTGCCATTTCTACAAGTGTCACTTTTATTCCCACATGTTTTAATGCTTCTGCTGTTTCCAGTCCTATATAACCTCCGCCCAGAACTACTGCACTGTGTGGTTTATTTTCCTGAATAAATTTTAAAATTTTCTCAACATCAGGAACAGTCCGAAGGACAAATACATTCAGTGCATCAAGTCCCGGTATGGGCGGCATAAAAGGAACAGATCCGGGAGACATAATTAATTTATCATAGGAACATTCAAAGATTTCACCTGTGCTCAGATTTTTTACCATTACTATTTTCCTGTCAGGGTTTACAGCCATTACTTCATGAAGTACATAAACATCTATATTAAATCTATTCTTAAAATTTTCCGGTTTCTGAAGAATCAGCTTTTCCTTTCTGGCAATCTCTCCGCTTATATGATAAGGCAGTCCGCAGTTTGCATAGGACATATAGGGGCCTTTTTCAAATATGGTTATCTGTGCCGATTCATTCATACGGCGGGCTTTTGCCGCAGCAGAAGCACCTCCTGCGACACCGCCTATTATTACTATTTTTAGTTGATTCATTTTATATTCTCCTTTTTTTTAATTGAGCAGTTATAATCGTGACGCGTAACGCGTAACGCGTGACGGGTATTTGCATAAGGCGTGATGCGTAATGCGTGATGCGTAATGCGTAGTTACACGCAGTACCGGGCCGACCACCTGTGTTCGCCCCTACCAGCCACTGGTCACTGCTCACTGGTCACTGCTCACTGGTCACTGCTCAAGTGGAGATACATAATCTCCCTTATCTTTCTGTAAAACTAAAAGTCTTTCCCTTTCTTCTTCCAGGACTTTAAGAAGTACAGGAGGCGTATCTGACACGTCTTTTTTATAGATTTTTTCCATTCTGTCAAGTTTTGCCAGAAGATTGGGAATTCTTATAGTGAATTGTTCTATATAATCTTCCAGGGTATAATCCTTATGAAGAACTTCTTTAAAAAGGCTCTTTAAATCATCATATAAGGGAATATATCCGCAGGGAGTTTTTATGGCTTTAACATCTCCTCTGGCACGCAGTTCCATCCATTTTACCCAGACTCTCTTATCATCCATGGTGTTTAAATACTTACCTTCTTTATTTTTCAGGAAATAATTCACATAGAATACAAGAGGTGGGTTCTTCACTTTTTCTCCAAAGACAAGGTTGTTTTTTATATATTCTCCTATACTGTAAGAAAGGAATTCAATATTGGACATTAAATTATATTTCCTTACACCTTCTTTACCTATTGTGGCAGAAGTTGTTTCTGACTCAACCATGGCACCTTTTGTCAGTATGCCATGATGCCAGTCAAAAGACTGGCACACAGGAACAGATGTATCGGAGTCTCTTCCTCCGTATATAAATCCGCTTACAGGTACTCCTTTCGGATCATCTATACCGGTATCGAGATTATCAAGCCTGTAAAGGGATACGGTATAGCGGGCATTACTGTGAGATAAGGGGATATCTTTTCCGTCTTTATCTTTTTTCTCTCTGTGCCATTCACCTGAATGATTAAATCCTTTCTCAGGTATTTCTCTTCCGTCTCCCTGCCATCTGGGATTATTATGTTCATCTATGAGAATATTGGAAAATATTGCTTCACCGTCCGTATTGAGAACTTTCCATATAAGAGGATCATCCTTCGGGTTTACATCTTTTATTATGCCGAAAATACCTTTTTCTACATTTACCGCTCTTACTTCGCCATCTATTATACGAAGGTACGAGATATCATCACCAAGGATATTTTCTCCCGGCAACATAGCTGTAGAGGTTTTTCCGCAGGCACTGGGGAAAGCACCTGTAAAATATGTTCTCCTGCATCCCGGGCCGTTAACTCCCATAAGGAGCATATGTTCTGTAAGCCAGTCTTCTTTAGCTGCTTTATTTATAGCAAGCCTCATGGCAAGTTTCTTTAAGCCGATTGTATTTCCGCCGTACTGGGTATTTGTGCTGAATACTACATTATCTGTAAGATCTATATAGACTCTTCTTTTATCCAGATTTTTGGAGACGCTGTGTTCCAGTTCTCCTGCGCTGTGGACAAATCTAAAAAAGTCAGAACTTCCGCCGAGTTTTTTAAACTGTTCATATCCGCCTCTGTACAAAAGGTCTTCACTGTGTGCAACATAGGCAGAATCTGTTATCTGAACTGCCGATATGGAAAAAGGAGAGTTCACCGGGCCGAGGCAGAAAAGCCTTATATATACCTCACGGCCTTTCATCATATCTTTCAGTATTTCATGAATCTCAAGAAGTCCTTTATCTCTGTCTGAAGCCTCTATATGAGGGCCGAAATCTACGCCGGAAGGAAGAAGATAACGGGTATTTTTTATATCTCTCCCCTGATCATAATAATTGTCGTAGTGAACCGTCTGTCCATTGAGTCCTATTTTCCTCTCTTCTTTGTTTGATATGGCTGCTTCCCTTATATAATTTACATCTTCAGGGGAATCATTGCAGACAAATACTCTGTCAGGATTGCAGAGATTTACATATTTCTCTACAAATTGCATCAAATGATCATTGTTTAATTCTGATAATTTACAAAAATTTTTCTCACCAATTCTGTCTTTAAAATTCATAAATATTTACTTCCTTTCTTGCTATTTTTTATAAACTTTTTAAATACTTACTCAGAACATGTAGTCACTTTTATAATCTACTAAAGAAATCAAATATTATATCACAAATAAGTATATGTCGTGAAAGATACTTATGATTTCCCATAAAATACACTATAAATTAAATAATATAATAACATAATATCTTTTTTATATCAAATATTTAAATAGAAAAATTTTCTCTATCCATAGAATCCTTTTTATCTATTTCCCATCATATTAGTATAATGATTATTTATGATTTGCTATAAACTATACTATAAAATGGAAATTTGTTTTTATGCTTATTCTAATAATAAGGAGGAATTTATTTTAATGTCTAAAAAAAATACGTTGACTATTACCGATAACAGGACAGGTAAAACTTATGAGATACCTGTTATAGAAGGGAATGCCATAAAAGCTATCGATTTGAGACAGATAAAAACAGATAAAGAGGATTTTGGTCTTCTCAGTTATGATCCTGCCTATCTAAACACCGCATCCTGTAAAAGCAGCATAACCTTTATAGACGGTCAAAAAGGTATCTTGAGGTACAGGGGATATCCTGTTGAAGAACTGGCAGAAAAAAGTGATTTTTTAGAAGTATGTTACCTTTTAATATATGGTAAATTACCTTCAAAAAATGAATATGATAATTTTACACAAACTATAATGAGTCATAATTATGTTCATGAAAACATAAAAAAATTCATGGACGGATTTCATTATAATTCCCATCCAATGGGAATACTTGTAGGAACCATAGCAGCACTTTCTACTTTCTGGCCTGAAGCCAAAAACGTTCAAGACAGCAGGCAAAATAAAATTTCTATTCACAGATTGATTGCCAAAATACCTACCATTGCTGCTTTTTCCTACAGGCACCGTATGGGTATGCCATATAATTATCCCAGAAATGATTACGGTTATGTAAAAAACTTTTTTCATATGATGTTTAATATGCCTGGAGAAGAGTGTAAAAAACATCCCAGATTAATAAAAGCTCTTGATACTCTCTTCATACTCCATGCAGATCATGAACAAAACTGCAGTACTACTGCAATGAGAACTGTAGGAAGTTCTCATTGTGATCCTTTTACAGCAGTAGCTGCTGCGACTACAGCTCTTTACGGACCTCTTCATGGCGGAGCAAATGAAGCAGTACTAACAATGTTGGAGCAAATTGGTTCAAAAAAAAGGATACCTGATTTCATAAAACAGGTAAAAAACAAAGAGAAAATACTCATGGGATTTGGTCACAGAGTTTATAAAGCATATGATCCCCGTGCTGCTATTGTAAAAAAACTTGCTCATGAAGTTTTTGAAATAACAGGGTTAAATCCTCTTCTTGAAATTGCTCTGGAACTGGAAAAAATTGCCCTTGAAGATGAATATTTTATCAGCAGAGGTCTTTATCCAAATGTTGATTTTTATACAGGTCTCATATATCAGAGTATGGGATTTCCTACAAGTATGTTTACAGTTCTGTTTGCTATAGGACGAACACCCGGATGGTGTGCTCAATGGCTTGAAATGTTTGCAGATGTTGAACAAAAAATAGCCAGACCAAGGCAGATTTATACAGGGGATGAAGAAAAACATTACCTTCCATTTGAAGAAAGAAAAAGTTAAAAATAGTGCCAGAATACAGATTTTTCAAAAATAGTTCTATGTCCTAAAGATTATAGTTAGTTTATACTATCAAGAAACAGTGAATCTACATGTAGATAGTATTTTTTACGACATGCAGGTTCACTTTATATATATAAAATCGCCTGTCATTTTTAAACACAATCATATAGACATAAAGATAAAAAACGTTTATAATAAAAAAACTGTATTACTGACCTGAGCATAAGTATGTAATAAAGGTTTTCCCCGCGTAACACGTTACGCGTCACAAGAGCATATATGTATTATCTATACTCACCGCAGTAAAACAGGTAAACCCGCGCATAAGGCGTGTCAAAACACAAAAAGGATAATATATGAGTACTGACAATATGGAACTGGAACTATACGAAGATCTTGCCGGCGAAATTATTGCCATATTTTCTCTTATGGTAAGACAGAAAAAACAGGTAAATGCGGAAAATCTGGCAGAAATCTTCAAACATAACAGAAAAGTCTCTCAGTTAATACAATTATCTCAGAAAAAACTGGATATAAATAAATATAAAAGTGATGATTATTCTGAAAAACATCTGGAAGAAATTGAGAAATTAAGAAAGTCCCTTCGGGAAACAAAACTTGAAATAGACAGGATAGAAGAAGAGGGCAACAAAAAAATAGAAACATGTCTTTCTGTTATAAGAACTATTTCCATTATGGCCAAAACACCGGAAGAAACAATCAGTAACAATATAATAAAGAAAATCACTGAAAATCTTAAATCCTCCGGAGATATGAATACAGAACTGGTAGAAAGCCATCTGAGAGAGCTGAGAGAAGAAATCGTAAAATCAGACATAAACGGTAAGGCAAAAGATGAGAAACCGAAAGAAACCAGGAAAAAGTCTCTTTTTGCCGGTATATTTAAAACAGACAGACAGAACAGTGATAATACAAACGAAGAAGATATAAAAAACTCTATAAAAGAACTTCTCTCCACTGTTATACTCCGCCTGGAAATAAAAAATGCCGAAGGGTTCAATCAAAAAATTCAGCATATCATTAAAAAGATAAAAAAAGAAGACCTTGCTTCATCCATGGAAACAATAACTTCAGATATATGTGAACTTATAGGTGAATTCAAGGAAAAAACGGAAGAAGAAAAAAATAACCTCTATAAAGTAATGGAGGAAATAGTAACAAGACTCATAGATACTGAAAAAGAAATGATTTTCTCCTTTTCCGGCAACCAGAGTGAAGCAGATAAACATAACAGGGAATTTAATGAGAGTTTTGAACAGGATGTAACAGGTATCGAAAAGAGTTTTGAAAAAACCTCTGTAGAAGAAATAAGAAACCTTGTATTCGGGAAATTAAATAATATAAAAACATCGCTGAAAAAGAAAAAAGAAATAGACAGAAAACTCCATGATGATGCAATGAGTTATATTTCCAGGCTCCAGGATGACCTGAAAAAAAATGAAACAGATATAAAAAAGATACAGGACATGGCAGAACTGGACAGTCTTACAGGCATATATAACAGAGGAGCTTTTCAGCAGAAATTGAAACAGGAATATAATAAATTTAAAGAAAGTAAATCCCCATGTTCTCTTATAGTTTTCGATATTGACACATTCAAAAAGATAAACGAACTGTATACCTATGATAACGGTGATCGTATACTTCAAACAATTGCCAGATTGCTAAAAGAGAAAATACCTGAGAAATATGTTTTTGCCCGTTACGGGGGAGGAGAATTTGTAATGATTCTTCCGGGTATAGAACTGGAACAGGCAAAACAGACTGCGGAAAAGACAAGGAAACTCATTACTGACATAGATTTTTACCACAGAGAACAGAAGGTTCCCGTAACAATCTCTCTGGGAGTCGTAGAATTTCAGGAAAAACTTAACAGTCTCCAGCTATTACAGAAAGCTCATGAATATATGAAATCAGCCAAGAAAAAGGGAGGCAATCAGGTCAGTTATTAATCGTGATGCGTGATACTATAATCGTAACGCGTAACGCGTGACGCGTGACGGGTGGTTCGTAATGCGTAATGCGTCTTTTCACCGGTACCGGGCGAACAGTGTTCGCCCCTACTTTTCACTTTTCACCCTTCACTTCTCACTGTTCCGACGCTTTTTCTATGTCCACAATTTTTATTCCGTCAATATATTCTTTTACTTCATATCTGGTAATAAAGGTTATTTTCTTTATAATTTCAGCCATTCTCTGGGTCTGATTTTCAATTCTTTTCAGTTGCTTATAATTCGGATGATCTGCCCTGAGCTGTGACATTAAAAACTGGGATGTCATAAGAATAGCTGCCAGAGGCTGGTTTAATTCATGAGCAGTGGCACCTGCCATTTCAACAACACCTTTGAGGAGAGACTGTTTTTCCACTTTTTTTCTAAGATAAACAGTATAGAGATGTGTTCTCACTCTGGCAACAAGTTCTTCTTTAGGAAAAGGCTTTGTAATATAATCCACACACCCGCATTTAAAACCTTTTATCATATCATCTGTTTTACTTCTTTCGCTTATAAATATAACAGGAATATGACGGGTTTCATCATTTTCTTTAAGTTTCATAGAAAGAGAAAAACCATCCATACCGGGGAGATCAGTATCAAGTAAAATAAGATCAGCCATATAATCCTGTAACTTCAGAAGAGCTGTCTCTCCGTCCTGCACAGAGAAAACCTCATAACCTTCTTTCTTGAGTGTTTTCTTTAAAACAGTTGAAGACATGGCATCTACTACAATGATCTTCATTTTTCTCAGATCTATCTCTGTTATATCATATGTTTTAAGTGACATACCATTAACCTCGCATGACACATCACGCGTTACGCTTCACGTATTTAACATGATGTCCAGCTGAAAGCGACCTGATCTTTATGTTCCCGACACTGTGTGATGCAAGCACAACCACCTTCGCCGAAACTGTAAGATATACTATCTTCGGAATCAATCTGAAATACAAGTTTCATTTCTCTTTCACAGACAGGACAGAACGGATATTCAACTGTCTGTATCCAGTAAGGCCAGCCTCCGAGTTTATCTCCCAGTGACGGTGATACAAGACCGTACATATATTCCTCTTCTTCCTCGGTCAGCTGAATATGTTCTTCTTTAATTATCTTCTCCATTTCATCAAAACCCGGAAATTCACTTTCTATTTCCAGCCAGCCTGTAATTAATCTGGGAGGATAATAATCTACATCATCGGGAATTTTGACATTTCTGCCTCTACCTGACGGTTCTATAAGTCTTACCAGCATAGTATCAGAGAAAGGTCTCGAATCTGTGCACCAGGTACAGTAAAATAGCTGTATAAGACCTTTACCGAACTCATTTTTTAATTCAACCGGGAGTTCATCACAGTTAATCTGAAGAAAAAACTGTAACGGTCTGTTACATCCGGCACAGAGGGGCCATCTTTCACCTTTTGAAAGATAGGGAGTTCCGCAGAATTTAGATGATTTTTGAGCGCCATCTCCTTCTTTTACAACAGGTCTCCATGCTCTTTTTTTTAATCTATCTATCTGCCCTGTAAGACTCCTTTCTATATGAGGAATTTCATTCAGTAATGGCTGATTGATCTGAAGATTTTTTATCAGTTTGCCAAATATATCATCTGTTACCTTATCAGTAATTTCTATATAACCTTTTTTTAATTTTTCTTTGATCATCTTTTCATAATTTATTTTAGCTTCTTCATCGGACGAACATTCTACTGTAATAATTTTATCTTCAATAGAAACAGACCAGAAATTACCTGATTTATTATCTTTAAATATTCTTTTCCTCATAAAAATTCCTCCTTATCGTGGATGGATAAGGGCGTTTAATTAAACGCCCCTCACTACTCACTGTAAAGCCTGTTCCACTACTTCTGCAAGATCGATTACTTTCAGTTCCTTCTGTTTTGATTTCAGTCCGTCTTCGAACATAGTAAGACAGTAAGGACATGCGGTGCATATCTTTTCTGCTCCTGTTTTGAGGGCATCTTCTGTTCTTGTCTCATTAATTCTTGTGCCAAGATGTTCTTCCATCCACATTCTTCCGCCACCTGCACCACAGCAGAAACTTTTTTCTCCGGCTCGTTCCATTTCCAGGAGTTTAACACCTGATACAGATTTAAGAATTTCCCTGGGAGAACTGTAGATTTCATTATGCCTTCCGAGATAACATGAGTCATGATAAGTCATGGACGTATTGACAGGTGTTTTAGTTTTTATTTTACCATTCTTTATCAGATCATGTATAAACTCGGAATGATGAATTACGTCATAATTGCCTCCGAACTGAGGATAATCTTTCTTAAGAGAATTCATACAATGAGGACACATCGTTATTATTTTCTTTACATTATAATTATTCAATATCTCCACATTTTCCTGAATCATCATCTGTGCGAGATATTCATTACCCATTCTTCTTGCCGTTTCGCCACAGCATTTTTCTTCTGTCCCCAGTATGGCAAAATTCACATCTGCAGCTTTCAGTATTTTCACAAGGGCAATAGCAACCTTTTTATTTCTGTCATCAAAGGAACCGGCACATCCGACCCATAAGAGATAATCTACAGCACCATCTTCTGCCATGGTTTTCACCTGAAGATCCTTTGCCCAGTCAGCACGAGAGGCAAACCCTATACCCCATGGATTGGAATTATTTTCCATATTGGTAAAACAGCGCTGAATCTCCGGTGACATAGAGCTTTCATCCAGAACAAGGGTTCTTCTCATATCTATAATTTTATGAATATGTTCTATAAATACAGGACATGCCTGCTGACATCCCATACAGGTTGTGCATGACCATATAACATCTTCAGGAATTACTTCACCTACAAGTTTTGTCGTAAGTATAGCCAGTTCTTCTTCCCCTTCTTTTTTGCCGTTCTTCTTCAGCAGTTCCGGCCCTTTTTTCTTAAGATGTCCCTTCAGGTCATGAATCATTTTCCAGGGAGAAAGAGGTTTTCCGGTAAGATAGGCAGGACAGTTTACCTGACACCTGCCGCATTCCGTACATGCATAGAGGTCAAGCAACTGTTTCCAGGTGAATTCTTCAATTTTTGTAACACCAAAGGTTTCTCTGTTTTCATCTTCCAGATCCAGTTTTGTAAGTTCAACCTTCGGTCTGAAGCTTCTGAAGAATATATTTGGAATTGATCCGAGCAGATGAAGATGTTTTGAATAGGGTATATACATAAGAAAAACCAGTATGACAATATTATGGAGCCACCAGAAAACTCTTTCCGCACCATGAGAACTTATAGACACCAATAACCTTGAGGCAAAAGCAGAAACAGGTATAAAGGAAGCATTTTGAACCAGTATCTGTCCCTGGGGGAGGTTCATCTGAATCCCCCTTTCTGCAAACATGGCAAATATAAGTATTATTATAAGGCCGAGTACTATAAAAGCATCGACTTTTGCAGAAGGGTCATCTATCTTCAGTCTTTCAGGTTTCAGAATAAATCTTCTTACAAGAGAAACTGCAATGGCACCGAGAACCAGAACTCCAAATATATCCTGAAGGGCAAGCAGGAGACTGTATACAGGTCCAAGAAAAGCAAAATTTATCTTATTATAAAAACCGTTAAGAAAACTCTCTGCAGTACCTATAGAAAGTACTATAAATCCCCAGAATATAATAAAATGCCCTATACCGGCAATCTCCTTTATTACTCTCAACTGACCGAATACATAAAGTATAACAGATTTTATCCTTTCAGGAATATTATCAAACCGGTCTTCTTTTTTTCCGAGACAAAGGAATCTGTAAAGTCTGTATGCAGAATTAAGAAAAACCGTTACTGCAATAAGTGTTAAAACAAATAATATAATATTTTCGGGAAACATAATTTTTTAGAATATATACTCCTTTCATTATTTACGAGAATCGTGATGCGTAATGCGTGATGCGTGATGGGTGATGCGTATTTAATCCCGGGGCGTTTAATTAAACGCCCCTACTCACTCTTCACTTTTCACTACTCACTCTTCACCACTCACGACTCACCATTAAAGTTCTTCCGCTACCTGTTTAAAAGCTTCCAGAATATAAGGGTCAAAATGGCCTTTCATATTCTCCATTATTTCAAGAGCCATTTCCTTTGTAAAAGCCTTTTTCTGCCCTTTCTCATCAATTCTGTAAACCCTCTCTGTGGTAAGAGCACTGAATACATCTGCCACTGCAAGTATCCTGGACAGAAAAGGTATATCTTCTCCTTTTAATCCGTCAGGATAGCCTGTGCCGTCATATTTTTCATGATGATGTCTGATAAGAAGAGCTATTCGCTCAAACCCCGGCAGGTCATCAAAAAAGAGGGCACTGTCTACAGGATGTTTTTTTATGATTTCAAATTCCCATGGTTCCAGTTTTCTCGGCGCATTTAATATATTATCAGGAACTTTTATCTTACCTATATCATGAAGTGTTGCCGCTATTTCCAGATCGTTTAAATCACTTTTATTCAGTTCTATTTTCTTACCTATGGCAAGGGCTATTCTGGTGGTATCTCTGCTGTGTTTTCCTGTATAAGCATCTTTACTGTCAAGGGCCTGATTTATAATTTCCATATAGAGTAACTGGGTTTTTATATTTTTATTTTTTATTTTCTCAAGTATTTTTCCCAGAGTCGCTACAATGTCGGGGTTATAAACAGTACCGCTTTTCTCCTCTATTCTCATAAAAGCTTCTTCAGAAGAAAGACCCAGGTAGTCAAAATGTACCATTTCCTGATAATCATTTGCCACCTTCAGAACCTGAGCTCCTATGGGCATTAAACTGTAATTATCTTCCTCCATATATTTAATAAAATCTATTTCATCTTTCATGGATTCAATAGAACTTATTATTTTAATGGAATGACCGGGATATTCTTTTATTTTTACCGTCTCTTCTTCAGTCAAAGGTTCACCTTTCCTGTGTTTTCTAACTATTGATTCATCAAGGGATATTTTACCTACTTCATGAAGATAGGCTGCCATCTGAATATCCTGACTCAGATAGGGACATAATATATCACACATTTCCTTTGCCAGGATAGCCGTTTCTTTACAGTGTTCAACCTGAGATTTTCCACCTGCAGCACTGTTGAGTTTAAAAATAAGATCCAGTATTGGTATATCATTTTCCTGGCGTTTCCATAGAGCAACATTTTTATGTTTTTTAGCGTAATCTTCACTCATAGAAACTCTGTTAGAGGCAAGTTTTTCTATTTCTTTTTTAAATTTCGGTATTTTTTTTATTAAATCATGGAAATCACTTCTTGTGAGCTCCAGTAACACAGTACCGGTAATAGCAGTTATAGTAGCTTCTCTTTTTTTATTTTTCTGAAGAAGGGCTATTTCTCCGAAAGCTTCGCCGGGATTTAAATAAGATAATACAATATCTTCACCTGAAGAAGTTTCTCTTGAAACCTGTATATGACCGGACATTATAAGATAAAAGCTATGCCCTTCGTCACCTTCTTTTATTATCATATCGCCCGGTTTATATATTCTTTTATTAAATCTTTTTACTATAATATCCATTTCTTCAGAACTGAATTCAGAAAAGAAAAGAAATTTAAAAAGCTGATTTATTATAATATTATTTAAAGAAAGTATTTCCTGCATATTTCATAACTCATTTCAGACAGGGGTACTTTCGTACCCCTGTAAATTTTATAACATCTTTTTCAATTCCTGTACCAGAGCCGGCACAACCTGATAAACATCTCCTACAATGCCATAATCGGCAACCTGAAAGATATTTGCTTCACTGTCTTTATTTATGGCTACTATACATCTGGCAGCAGACATACCTACAAGATGCTGTATTGCTCCCGATATACCACAGGCTATATAAAGTTTCGGAGCAATAACTTTACCTGTCTGTCCTACCTGATGACTCTGTTCTATCCAGTCAGAATCTACTGCTGCCCTTGAAGCTCCCATAGCTGCATTCAGAACCGATACAAGCTCTTCAACTATGTTAAATCCTTCCTTTTTGCCAAGGCCTCTGCCACCGGAAACTACTATGTCGGCTTCTGCCACATCAAGTTCCTGTTTCTCGCCCTTTTTAACTTCCAGTACTTTTACTTTTACAGGTTCTGTAAGATTTAAAGGACGTTTTTCCACATGACCTTTTCTGGAACTATCCATAGCTCCAAGGGGCAGGGTATTCGGCCTTACAGTTGCTATCTGAATGGCTTCTGTAAGAGTTACTTTCGCCAGAACCTTTCCTGTATATATCGGTCTTGTAAGAATAAGTCTTCCCTCATTATTTAATTCCAGTTTTATACAGTCAGATGCAAGACCTGCGCCGACTTTTGCCGATAATCTTGCTCCCAGATCCCTTCCGGATGTGGTGGCACCGAGTAAAACTATTGCAGGGGATTTCTCTTTTACTATACCTGCAAAGATTTGAGAATAAATATCTGTATTATAATGGGCAAGGAAAGGATCATCTAATAGATATACCTTATCTGCACCATATGAGGCAAGAGTATCTGCCAGACCTTCCACACCGGCTCCCATAAGAACCGCTCCTACTTCACCACCTGATTTATCGGCAAGTCTTCTTCCTTCACTCACAAGTTCTAAAGTTATCTTTGGTAAAATTCCATCTCTCTGTTCTGCAAATATTAAAATTCCCTGTGACATATATTCACCATCTTTCTCTATATTACTTTAGCTTCTTCTTTCAAGAATTTAGCAAGTTTTGCAGCTGCTTCAGCAGGTTCAACATCTTTGAGTATTGTCCCTGCCACTCTTGTAGCGGGTAACGTCATATCAACTATCTGCATCTTCGGTGCAGTATCAACTCCCAGGGTTTTTCCGTCTATTACATTAATAGTCTTCTTCTTTGCTGCCATCTTTCCTTTAAGTGAAGGATATCTCGGTTCATTCAGACCTTTCTGTGCCGTAAACAGTGCAGGAAGACTTACTTCCAGGACTTCAATACCGCCTTCAATCTGACGGTGCAGTTTTGCACCTGTTGCGGTAATTTCTGCCTTTATAACAACAGGAACCTGTGGGATGCCGAGAAATTCCGCAATCATTGTTCCTACCTGGGCTGCATCATCATCAATGGCATGTTTTCCGCATATTATAAGATCATAACCGTTATTTTTTATGACCTGTGCCAGAACCCTTGCTGTACTGAGAGGATCAATATTTTCAAAACTATCGGACCAGACTCTTATTCCATTATCAACACCTCTGGCAAAACACTCCCTGATTGACTGGTCCACATCAGGAGGCCCCATTGTAATAACAGTAACTTCTCCTCCGATTTTTTCTTTTACCCTCAGAGCTTCTTCCAGGGCAAACTCATCATAAGGATTAATTATGAATTTCACATCTTTAGTATCGATAGTACTGGATCCCGCTTTTAACTTTATTCTCGTCTCTGTATCGGGAACCTGCTTGATACAGGCTATTATTTTCATTCTTTTTCCTCCTTAATTTTTTATGGTCTATTTTACTGACATGAGAATGTCATAATGATTTCATCCATAAAGAACTATAAATTGCATTCACGCATTTGTAAAAGAAAATAATTCGACGATTAAGATGATTAACCTTCTCCAATATAAAAGTTATTATATAATCGTGTCCCGTGAAGGGTGATACGTGACGGGATGACGGTTTCCCATTACTGTCACTATAAAATTTAGTAAAGGAACATATAAAAGGATAAAAGTAACCTTTTGAAGAATATAAAATTTTATATAAAATATTTCAGTAATTTTTCAGTAATTTTTAATACTATATTGTATTTCAATCGACTCTGACCAATTAGAGTCCCATAATGTCGAGATAAACGTAACTATAATTTATTATGAACATACCGGTAAATATAAACCATATAAAATCTCTCTGTATCCATCTATTAATTGCAGGTGTACCTTTACTGTTTTATATCAATCATGGAAATCCATTCCTGACTATAAAATGGACATATTTCAAAATAATTCTTCTTTTTATGATTTTCATCTCTTTTACAGACATAATAAAAGAAGAAAAGATAGTAAGTTATAATATTAAAATCAATATACCTGCCATAGTATTTATCTTATGTGCATCCCTGTCTTACTCTTATACATTCGTTACAGGAATGAATTTTGTATCAGATACGGGGTACTGGAATATGATATGTATGATAATATTTTTCTACATAATAGTGAATTATTATCTCTCCGGGTCAGTAACATATCATCATATAAGAACGGCAATCATAGTATTTTCGATTATATCTCTTTACGGTATATGTCAGCATTTCGGTCTGGACCGTTATGAATGGATTCAAAAATCAGCAAATTTCGAAAGCATTTCTACAATAGGCAATTCAAATCTTCTGGGACTGTTTCTTAATATAGCATGGCCCCTTCCTTTAGTTTACAGTATATATTCACAGAATATGGTAAAAAAAATCCTTTATTTCGTCCCGTCAATGTTAATATTAATCTGCCTTTATTTTACCTACTGCCGTGGATCCATGCTGTCTCTTTTACTGTCTCTCCCTTTCTGGCTATTAATATTCAAAATTAAAGTAAAAAAAATTTTAATATACATGTTAATCATAATAATTCCTTTAATATCTGTCGGAATTTTATACAGAGAAACTCTTATGCCTGAAATAAATAAATTTACCAGGACGGAATCTATAACAGTAAGAATATTTCTCTGGAAAACTGCAGTAAAGATGTTAATAGAACATCCCGGCGGAACAGGGTTTGATAGCTATACATATTATTACCTGAAGCACAGAAAAGATGAACCTCTCGTAAACCGCAGCAGACTTGCCTGCGCAGAAAATTCTCACAATGAATTCCTTGATACTGGAATAGCTACAGGTATTCCGGGACTGATCTCTTTCGTAATTTTCACAGGAATAATAATAACAGGAGGGTTCAGGAAATTACCTGATCTGTCAGGTGAAAGTAAGACTGTTATGACTGCCTTACTCCTGTGTCTTATAGCTTATATAATAAATCTGAATACTGTATTCAGCGAAATATCATCACAGATGTTTTTCTGGTTTTTCCTGGGTATAATAATGGCTGAACAGATAAAAAATAATAGTGATAAAAAGATTTATTCACTGAAAAAGATTGCTGCTATAAAGCATGTATTCATATTTTGCCTGCTTCTTATAACAGTATTTCTTCAATGGAAAAGTATATTACCTTTTCTGGCAGAATCTTATATCCATGACGGTAAGGAGGAATCAGAAAAAGGTAATTTTAAAGGAGCTACAGATAAAATTACAGAAGCACTCAAACTGGATCCTCAGAACTGGAATTACTGGCTTATCATGGCAAAAACCTTTGAAGGTGCACTGAATAAAATGCCTGATAACAGAGAACTGGCAGATGGAGCCATACTTGCCTATAAAACCTCAATAAATCTTAACCCTCTTAATCCATACCCTCATGCAGATCTTGGCAGAATATATTCTATGTATTCAGATATTTCAGGTAATGATTCTATGAATAAGAGTATAGAATCATACAAATATGCATTAAAACTGGATCCTTATAATATATTTTTCTACAATGACCTGGGGACAACATATATGCGTAAAGGAGATATAGATAATGCCATAGACTGTTACAGACGGTCTCTTGAGATATTTAAAGGCCCGGCAACTTATAATATGCTCGGTAGAGCTCTTTCTGAAAAAGGTAATTTGAAAGAAGGAGAGGAATGTTTGAAAAAATCCATTGAACTGGACAGTAACTCAGGCAATCCATATTTTAACCTGGCTTTAATCTACATAAAAAAAGGCAAAAAAGAGGAAGCTTTCAAATACCTGGACAGAGCATTTTATCTTGATCCGCAGAACAGTGAAATAGGACGGGCATGGTGGGAAGCGGTAAGTCGTAAAGAGTGAGTGGTGAGTCGTGAAATTTACCTGTCACACGTTACGATTATAGTATCACACATCACGCCACACGTGATGCGTGATGTGTCACGATTATACTGTTCACCGTGAAAGTTCCTCCAGAGCTTTACCTTTCATTTCTTTTGCTGTACTGTTGGACGGTTCTATTTCCAGAACTTTATCATAACATTTTATTGATTCTTTATAGCTTTTCTGCGTGTAAAGGAGAGAGCCCTTTGCAGTAAGTATATTGATATTTTTAGGATCAAGCTCCAGTGCCTTATCATAACATTGAAGGGCTTCTTTGTATTTATCCTGATAATATAAAGCAAATCCCTTTTTATACCATATGGACGGATCATCAGGGCTCAGAGTAATAGCTTTATTGTAACATCTTATTGCATCGGCATATTTTCCTTCATAATAATAACCATTACCTTCATCAAACCAGTCTTCTGCTGTTTTTTCTTTTTTAGTACATGAAACACAAAGAAATGACAGGATAATCAGTAAAGTAATAAATCTGTATACATTCAACATAGATTTTCTTTCCTCAGCATAACCTGTTGAGAATCGTATCCCCTAACCGGTGACGGGAGGAACAGATTCTCATTTTTTTGTGAACAAATGATCATAATTGTTATTATAGATCTATTATATCAAAAAAAAAATAATTTTAAAAAAATTTCAGAAAATTTATTTAAAGTTTGACTTATTCTTTTTCATAAAGTAAAATATTTATATGAAAATGATAAAGTTTTATGCTTTACTGTTTGTTAATTTTCATATCTGGTTGTGATCGAGCCGGTCATGCCTTTTAGAATAGTAAAAGGGATTTTAAAGTAAAGGGATCTTTAACGGAGTGTTTAAAAGTTTTAAAACAAAATTATTTGTAATATTCATGTCCATTACACTGAGTTTATCAGTTATTACTATATTTTTCCTGTACAATATAGGAATAAAAGGACAGCTTGAAGCTCTCAAAAAAAACGTAGTCAGTATTGCAGTCACGACCTCTCTGATTATAGATCCTGAAATACACAAAAAGCTCAATCCCGATCAGCTGGTAGTAAGTGAACAGCTTGATACTCTCAACCTTGTGCTTCATAACATAGCTGAAAGCAATCCTGACATAACATATATTTATACCCTTGTAGAAACAAAAGAACCGACAAAATGTAAATTTGTACTTGCCTCTGAAGATTACGGAAAAAAGATGATCGACCCGGAAGATGTAGTATATGATGTAAGTGATAAACCGGAACTCAGAAGTAAAGCAGCCTTTTTAGAACCTGTGGCAACAAAGAATTTTTACAGGGATAAATGGGGAGAGTTCCTTACCGGTTACGCCCCTCTGAAAGATAGTTCAGGTAAAACTATAGCCGTAGTCGGAGTCGATATGTCTGTAAAAAAAGTAGAAGAATTTCAGAGAAATGTAAAGTACTGGTCTGTTCTGGTTTTTCTGGCAAATATTATTGTTTCTTTTATTTTAAGCCTCTTTATTTCATCATTTATTACTACACCTCTCAAAACTATTGCCCGTCATACAAAATTAATTTCCGAAGGTGATTTCAACGCCAAAGTAGTGGTAGAAACTGAAGATGAAATTAAAGTTCTCGCAGATTCTTTTAATACTATGTCAGAAAGACTTGGAACTATGTTTACTGATTTAAATGAAGCTCAAAATAAATTAATGAAATATATGGAAGATTTGAAACAGTCAAATAATCTGTTAAACAGAAGAGTCAACGAACTTACAATACTTTATAATGTCAGCCAGGCAGTAAACCAGACAGACGATCTTGATGAACTCATGGTAATGATAATGGAGTATATCCTGAAAGGAGTCAACTCGGAAAAAGGTTCTTTAATGCTTATAGATGAAGAAAGTGGCTCTCTTGTATTAAGGGTTTACAAAGATGAATATATAGTAGAACAAACACAGCATCCAACATTGTTTAAAGTGGGAGAAGGTATTGCAGGTATTGTAGCCCAGACAGGTAAACCTGTAATTTCCAATAAAGGTCATAAAGATCCGAGATTTTTACTCCGTAAAAATGAAAGAGCAGATTATGAAGTAAAAAATATTCTCTGTGTTCCTATGATAATAAATGATAAAATAATCGGAGTAGTAAATATAACCAATAAAAGACATGACAGAGATTTCGACGAAGACGATCTGGATTTATTGTCAAGCCTTGCGACTCAACTGGCCATAATTATAGATAAAGCAAGACTTCATGAGCTTGCCATTATAGACGGCCTTACCCAGTTATACATACACCGTTACTTCCAGATAAGAATGGATGAAGAAATACTCCGTTCCAAACGTTACGGATATCAGTTTTCTCTTATTATGTTTGATATAGATCATTTCAAGAATTTCAACGATACCTACGGCCATCAGCAGGGTGATATAGTGCTTATGGAAGTGGCAAAAATGGTAAAACAAAATGTAAGAGCCAATATTGATATACCGGCAAGATACGGAGGAGAAGAATTTGCCATAATACTTCCAGGACAGAATGCCACTAATGCGACAATATTTGCAGAAAGACTGCGTAAACTCGTAGATGAAAAAGAATTCCCCGGACAGGAAAAACCACTCCATGTTACAATAAGTATAGGAGTAGGAAGTTATCCCCTGGACAGCACCGTAAAAAACCAGCTTATACATCTTACTGATCAGGCACTGTATTATGCAAAAGAACATGGAAGAAATCAGGTATGGACAGTGCAGGATATGATGGAGAAAAAGAACAGATCGAAATATAACTGGGAAGGTCTTACACAGTCTATTCAGGAAAGAAAAAGACAGGGATAATTTTTTAGAAACTCGCTTTCTGCAAAACCAGTTTACCACACAACAGGATCATATCTTTTCCGGAAGAGTCCGGACAGGGACAGGTTTTAGAAATGGGTATGAACTTATCTGGAGCGGTAATTAGAAATATGGCACAGATAATCTTTTGCGTTCCTCTAAGAGCCTATCCGAAAAGTCATCAAATACCTTCCGGTGGGTGAGGCTCTTCCGAAAAATCTATAATCCTCTTGCAAAAAAAACTCTTATTGCAG
>CAYSLJ010000036.1:0-47528 GCA_964431735.1 uncultured Synergistia bacterium
GTTCCAGCAGTGGTTGAAACTAAAACTGCAGCAGATGTTCCAGCAGTGGTTGAAACAAAACCTGTAGAAGAAGTTCCAGCAGTGGTTGAAACTAAAACTATAGCAGAAAAAACAGAAAAAATTATTACAGAATCATTACCTGTATTAAAGCCTGAAGAAATTTATGAAAAAGCTATAGATCTGCTCATGGTTAAAAATACGGATAGCCAGAACTGGCAAAGAATTGCTTCTGCTACATTGTTTTTCTTACTTATATATACACTGTTAAATATATTTCTGATGAATATACCTTATTAAAAAGGTCTGGACAAAAATAAAACTACGGCGGTTACCGGCCCATACTCCCCTGCACCGCCGCAGTTTTATTTTTATATATAATTATAACGTAAATTTCACTTTTGTCCCTTTAATACTGTTCTTTATATCTATTAAACCGTTCGCATAAATCTTAAATGTAGCAGATGGAGTATTACTTCCATAAGGATATAGTTCACCGGAACCTATCTGTTCATCATTTATCTTACCCTGTTTTTCACGTTGGAGATTTATCAAAACTCTTGTTCCTTTATATTGACTGTCTCTGGTAACATCAGATATATCAAATTTACCTGTCATATCACGATTTATATAACCATCTTTTATCTCCCAGTTAATTGTTTTACCAGTAGCGTTATGATTACCTGACTCATAAAGATATATTTCCATAGACCCTGTAAAACTGTATAATAAATTATCACTATCATGTATAGCTGTCTCCGGGGAATGTCTTATTACAGAAACAGTCCCCATTTTTTTTACTCTGTCAGGAAACCATAAATCTGCAGTCTGTTCTACACTTGAATCATCATTTATGTTCCAGTCGAAATCAGATGTATAGAGGAGTTTATCTTTCTGTCCCGAAGAATAATATTTTGACGTTCCTTTGTAATTATTATCCGTTATGTTCCATTCATCGTGCCTTATACAGATAGTATCTGCACTATATTTTTCATCTGTTATCGAAAAAGGATTAAAAGACAGTTCTCCTTTATATTTTGTATTATCATATGTTATTCTTGCTTTCCTGTGATTCTGATAATTTATAAGACTTATATCCCATATATTCTCATTATTTTTGGTTAATTCATAGGTTCCGCGGGAAAATTCACCTGTCATTATTTCTCCTTCTTTTTCTTCACCGGGAGTATTAACAATATGACTTATATCCATATAAAGTCCCGGGGCAGGCTTATCTGTTACATTTGTAACAAAATTCCAGGCATTCTGTATATAATATTCAACAGGAAGAAGAGGTTTAAAGGATTTATCATAAGTATAAACAGTTGGAGTCCTGTTTACTATCTGAGTCATCTCTTCCTGATTTTCAGATGGGTTTATATTATCAGGATTGCCTTTATAAAATTTTTTATCAGAAGGATTAATAAAGGAAACATTATATGTCAGACCCGGTATTAAATGTATCTTATATTTACCATCATTACCTGATAAACATACCTTTTTCAAAGGTATATAATCAACACCCGGTGAAAAGGTATCACAGATAAGGAGACTACCTGCCACAGGGGCTGTGCCATCTGTATCGTAGATAGTCCCTGTAACCTCTGTCATTTTTGTTCCCTCAAGAACAGTTGCTATGGCCACATCTCTGTGTAATGCTTTATCCTGATCATCCGGGTCATGTTCATCCGGCATCCAGGCTGTTATTTCAACCCTGTCATCTGTTGTAGAAGGATTAAATATAGCTGTAGACGGATCCCCTGAGACAGGTTTCATATTCTTTGACCATTTTATACTTGCAGGTTTTACTTTCTTACCGTTTGCATCAATTCCAACAGCCCGATAAAAAACAATTTCTCCTGTTAATACAGTTTTCACATCAGGGAAAATCTTTATATGAACAATCTTTTCCGAAGACAGATTTGTTGCCAGCGATGGAATTGACGGAAGAGCGGTATTGGAGGGTTTTACGGCATTTGGATCTGTGTTCGGGTCAACAGGCTGATTTGCATCACTTACAGGACTAGTGGCAGGAGAAGGAACAGGTAAAGAATTATCCGGTAAAGATGGTATCGATGAAGTGGAACCAGTATCCAGCACAGGTAGTTGAATAAATACACCCTCTCCAGACGTAATATCTATAACATTAATATCAACTGTATCCTTCATTCCAGTGTTAATATTGTCTAAATTAAAGGCACCATTGCCTTCTACAGGCAGATCTACTGCAAGCCCGCCGGGATCTATCATAAAGATTTTTACAGATGAATCCGGTGTATAACCTTCCGGTGGCGGAACAGCAACACCAAGGACTGCCAGAGTAGAATGCTCGGAAGATTTATAAACTACATACTTATTATCTCCTCCGAGTACAGAAGTTGTACCGGAAGGACCCGGCGTAAGTTCGCCCGGTTGTTCCGGCGTAGTAGCAGCAACAGGCGGTGCAGGAGCAGTGTTGCCTACAGTAGATACACCGCTGCCTCCTCCAAGTCCTCCACATCCTGCCAGGAAAATAATAGCAGTCAATAACCATCCTGCAAAGATTAAATATTTAAACATCAAACCATCTCCCCCGCAAACACAATTGTTTTAAAGTTTTAATTTTATAACTATAATATTAGAAAGGTTTAAAAATTATAACTAATATTATTATTATAATAACTATTATAACAGGTATTATAATCCATGCAAGATTACTTTTGGAAGGCTTTTTCGGTTCATCTTCTGCGACATCACCAATTATATCATCCAGAGGTTCTACTATCCTGGCTTTACTGTCTTCTATTTTCTTTCGTTTTTCTTCTATTTTTTTACTTTCCTCAGTAGAAGTATCAAGTTCGAAGAAATCAAAGCCTTTAATAGTTTCTCTTACTTCCTGAATAAGCGGACGATCTTCGGGATGTACATTTACACATTTGAAAATAAAATTTTCCACCTTATCTGAGATAAAAGGCTTTGTATCTTTTATAGACTTAAATTCATAAGGATATTCCTCAGGATTAATACCGGAAAGAAGATAATAAAGAGTAACACCAAAAGCAAAAATATCTGCTTTTGTATTGGTAAAATCTACACCCTTCTGTTCAGGTGCAGAATATCCCAGAGTACCTCTGTATTCAGACGTACTGTCCGAATTAATAATAATTCTTCCCATACCATAATTTATAAACTTCAGACTATCGTTATCGGCAACTATAATATTGGAAGGTTTTAGATTTATAAAAGCTATAGGGAAAGGCTTTTTATTATGTGAATAATACATGGCATCACATATATTCGATATAGTTTTAAATATATGTTTTGCACTCAGCGATTTTCCTTCTTTTTTATATTCTAATAAAATTTCTTCCAGTGGTTTTCCTTCTACAAGTTCCATAACAACAAAAAATCTCGCACCTTTTTTTTCATCTATATCAAAAAAGTAATCATAGATTTTTGTTAAAAAAGGATGACTCATATCCTGCAGGAAAGAGGCAATTCTCTTAAGCATATTCATAGCTTCCTGAAGACCGCTCACATTATTACAATCAGAAAGAGAATACTGTATTTCCTTGATTGCCCTGGAAGCAAGATCCTTATTTTTTTCCTTTAAATCTGTTACCCTGTAAACACAACCATAACAGTCGGAATGTATCAATTCCATTATCTTATATCGTTCATTTAACTTCGTATCTTTAGGCAAAGGAGAAAATATAGGAGAAGATTCAGGTTTCTTTTTATAAGATGCAATCTTCTTTTCTTTCCAGTCAGGAGGAATAATCACCGATGGAGCAACAGGTTTCTGTATTTCTCTCTCTTTTTGCTCCTCGTCAGAAACCTTTTTAGTAACCACAGCCTTCCTTTTAGGAAGTGCAGAAATCACCGGTTCCGGAGTAGCTACTCTGGCAGGTTTTTCTTCTTCCTTTTTCTCTTCACCTTCAAGCTTTTTTCCCAGAACCTGTTCAATAGTCTCACGGGCCAGTCTTCTGGTAACAGCCTTCTTTTTAATAACCCTTTTTATTGCAGGCTTCTTCTTTACAACCCTGCGCCTTATTACTCTGGAACTATCTCCTTCATCTGCTCCTTCCGATTTCATATCATCGGAACCCATTTCTTCTTCTGCAGGAGCAGCCTTATATTCTACTATTTTTTCCTGTTCTTTCGAAGTCGGGACAATCTTCTTTCCCAGAACCTCTTCAACACTTTCTCTGGCATGCTTTCGAACGACACCTTTCCTCTTTATAATTCTTCTTACAGGAGTTCCTTCAACCTTCTGTATATCTGAAGTATCGTCCCTTGTTTCCGTATCAGAAGAAAGTATTATTTCTCCTGACTCACCGCCCGGTCTTCTTTTTATAATTTTTTTTCTGATTATTTTCTTCTTAACAGGCCTCTTTTCAGACAGGTCATTTTCTAGTTCGCTCATCTTTACTCCCCTATCTAATTAATTTATAGCAACCTTCACAAAGACCTTCCAGGTTATATTTAAAATAAATAAAATTATATCTGTAACAATATGTTACTTTATATATAAAAAATACAAAACAAAATCAAATATAATACTTCTTTACAGTCAAATAGAAATCCTTCCAGATAAGAAAAACTATCGCTAAAATTAAAGATTTTTATTCATAACGCGTAACGCGTAACGCGTAACGCGTTACACGAGGATTTTCAAAAATAGGTTTATTATCACACCAGTACATCTTTAATACTGGAAAATAAATCTCCGTTACAGGCAGCGATAAATTTCTGCCTGTAATTAACATCTTCACTGACCTCCAGAGGTTTTCCGTCCAGACGATTACAGATGCCGCCGGCTTTAGATAAAATGAAAGCACCCGAGTATAAATCATAACCGGCAAAACCTTTATTAAACTCAACAAGGGCATCTGTATCTCCAGATGCAACTCTGCATATTTCAAGAGGTCCTCCGTTATTAAAAATTCTGAGAGATTTAAGGATTAAATTCTTCTGTTCTCCAAGAGAAACCAGTCTCTGAGGTTTTATAGCAAAATTGGCTATAAAAGCATCGGAAAGAGATTTTACTCTCGAAGGAAAAATCCTTATAGGGCCGAAATCATTACCTTCAATATAAGCACCGCTCTGACTCTTGCTTGCATAATAAATAATTCCGGTAAATATATCTCCCACTACAGAAGCAAGAAATTCACCGAGAGTTTTAGAATAAAAACATATAGAAGTAGCACATAGAGGTATCCTTCTTATAGCAAGATCAGTTCCGTCCAGAGGATCTACAAAAACCATTAAATCAGGATTTGATTTCCCGACCTCAATTTCACCTGATTCTTCGGTAAGCAAAAGATATGGTACGCCTACATTATTTTCAAGACCGATAATATATTCCTGTTCTGCTATAATATCAATCTTTCTTGTTTCATCTTCAGGGTCTTTTTCACGAAGATTTTCAACTTTTTCACCGGAACGGGCCGTATCAAAAAGTAACAACGGCTTTACTTCGGAAATTACTTTTTTAACTATGTTCTTTGCAACGTCCAGCAATACCTGATCATAATGGACACTATCGGAGAGAAAATATCTGGTAAATTTATCGCTGAAATCAGTAGGAGATGTATAAATTTCAAAAATCTTTCTTCTCAATCCCCACACACTTGTAAGAGTAGTATCTATAATAAATCTGGCCTTTTCTTTTATCGGCATTAATATTCTTTTTTCAAGTGAAAGAGCCTCCTCCACCGATATGTCCATACTTAAAATGGCAGATAGAGGATGAAGAGAACGTCCTTCCTTACTCAATCTCCTTATAAGTACTTCATCTGAACAGCTTAAAAACATTACAGGAGGATTGAAGAGTTCTTCAAGTGCTCTGTTAAAAGAAGAAAGAAACTTTTCGCTTTCAAGACAACTGGCTATATAAGTTCTGATATCAACATTAACAACAATTTTTTTAATGTCTCTTGTGACAAGAGATTTAACATCATGAGTTATATCATCGGGAGAAGTAGGAGAAATTGTGATAAATCCCAGTTCTTCAAGAAATCTATTGGCAAGAGTTTTGCCTGATGCAGAAAAACCTGATAATATATGTATATCTACTTTTTTAATCTCATCTTCCCAGTTTTTTTCTACCATAAATTATTTATATAAATTACCTTTCCATAATTTTTCTCTAAATCCTGGTCAAATAAGATTTTCCAATCCTTTTTTATCCAGAACCGTAATATATCTTCTGCTGAAGTCTATAAATCTTTGTTTCTTGAAATTATTCAATGTAGAAGTAGTAGTTTCTCTTGAAACACCAATCATATTGCCTATATCTCTGTGGGTCAGCTTTACACTTATCTTTATACCTTTTGATGTATGTTCGCCAAATTCCTCTGCAAGCTTGAGTATTAGTTTGGACAGTCTTCCTGTAACATCACGGAAAGCCATATCTTCTATTTTTGATTGAGCCTGTTGAAATCGTCTGGCCATAACCTGTATAAGTTTCAATGCTACTTTAGGCTTTTCCTGAATCATTTTTTCAAAAGGCTTTTTATCAATTTTACAGGCATAACATGTATCCATGGCTTCCGCAAAAACTTCACGTCTGCTCTGTCCGAGCGTTTCCATTTCGCCAAAAATATCTCCCGGTTGTAAGATACCCAGCGTTATCTCTTTTCCTTCCGAAGAAATCTGATAAAGTTTTACCCGTCCGTTGGTTAAAAAATAAACTGCATCGGCAGTATCGTCCGGTATAAATATTACTTCTTTAGGTGAAAATTTACATTCAGTAGTTATATTTGCTATTTCACTGATTTCATCTGATGTCATATCATAGAAGACGTTGATTAATTTCAGATTTGCAAGACTGACCATTTTAGCTATGTCAAGAGGTTTAAGAGCAACACTGAAGACACCTTCTTTAAGGGCCTGTCTGAGCACATCTTCATCATGATAACCGGTCATCATGATAACTGTAACGTCAGAATCAAGTAATCTTACTCTCCTGTAAGTTTCCATACCATCCAGTCCGGGCATCTTTAAATCTAATAATATAATATTAAATTTATTTCTCTCTACTTCCTTGATAGCATCAATTCCACGACCTACAGTTACTACATGATATCCTCTTTTCTGAAGTGTCAGAGAGAGTAATTTCAAAATATCCGGGTCATCATCAACAATTAAAATACAAGACTTCGTTAGCATTCTAGCCTTCTCTCCTAAATCTACTGAAAAATATTACTTTAAGATTTCGCGAAAACTAAAAAAACTCCTCCTTTTATAACAAATGTAAAGAAGATAAAAAAATACTCTTTCCTTTAGCAATTTTATAATTATATCATAAAATAAAAAAAAGGCAATTAACTTTGTGAGTTTCCTTACAAACTCATAAGTTCAAAAAGGAATTGTTATTATAGTGGTGAATAATTCAAGTGGTGAGTCGTGAAAAATTTATTACATGCTTATGCTCAGGTCAGTAAAAACTAATAAAAAAAATCTGATGGAGAAATTTATGGAACGATATAATTCTGAATATTCTACGGAACTGATAAACAAAATGAACACAGTTATTGAAGGTGAAGAAAGATATATTCTGTTAGAATATCTTGAAAAAACTGAAAGTGCAATGAAAATTTTATTAAGAAAAATAAAGATAAATTTAAAAAAAGGCTCGACGGAAGAACAAAAAGACCTGCTGATAAAATATATTGACACAATAAAAGAATATATTGATATGCTGGATGATATAAACCTGTTCCTTGAAGATGATAGTACGGAAACCAGTGAACTTGAAGAAAAAATTAATAATATACAGGAAATAAATAAAATATTACTGAATATTGATACAAAACTTCATAATATTCCATCAAAAGAATCAACTGCCGCACTTGAATTACACGAAATTATACCTAAAGAAACACTTGCTCCAAATGAACCATGGCATGAAATAGACAGAGATGTCATAGATAATTTAAAGAAAACTCATTTAAATGCACTTAAACTCAATGCTCTGGAAAATTATTTAAAACATAAAAAACTTTCTGCTAAAGGTTTATCTAAAACACTGACACAACTTGGTTACAATCAGGACGAAATAGATTTAATTTTGACAAATTCGGAAAAAAAACTCTCTATTACTCTTAAAATTCCAAAGGAGAGAATAGAAAGAAAAGAAATAGAACATCATTCTTCCATGGAAATAGCAAAAATTACCCGTCCAGCTTTAGAACGTAAAAAACTAACAGAACAACAATATGAAGACTTAAATAATAAATTGCAGAGTATTGGAATAACTTTATCGGAAGCGGAAATAAAACTTCTTGCCGAATGCGGTTTCCAGCAGCGTATAAATATGAATGTATTAAATAGAATACTTAATACACTTGAAGAAGTACTCTCAAATTACGGAGAAATATTTCTGGAGAGAGTAAAAACTCTTTTATTTCTTGTAGCTTCAAATTATCTTTTCATCTACGACATATCAAAATTTTATATAAATTTTCAGGATGAAAGAACAGAAACTATGGATAAAATTGTAGCTACATTAAATGCAGGACTCAGCATAGCAGAATATCTCAGTTCCATTATGAAAGTTATGGAGATAGCCCAGGTAGAAGAAAGTGAATTACTGGAAGATGCCGTAATAATTAAAGCTGATGAACTGCCATACGATGAGTGGATCAGGGTAAATGAATATGAAATAAACATGAGATACAAAATAAGTGATCTATGGAAAAACTGGTATAATCTGGAAGAAGATCCTTACTCAGGTAATGAAGATGATTATATACTATCAGATGAAAATCTGGAAGAATTATTTGATAAATTAACCTATCTGGAATTAAAAATAGAAAGACTTCCCCATGCTCTGGAAAGTCCATGGGAACTCAGCGGATGGATAAAAGAATTATTCACTGCTTTAAGAGATCACTCATTAAAACTGCAGCAATGGAGTAAAATAAAAAAAGCAGAATCCATAAGTGGTCTCATAACACTGGTAGAAGAATGTTTTGCAAATCCCAATCTATACAGTCCAAAAGGAGAAAGTACACTGCTCAAACTCAGTAAAAGAGTAGAATTTATGCAAAATAATATCCTGATTTTTTTGAGACAGACAGTGGACAGTATAACCAATCACTGGGATAGTTACAGATTTCCTCAGGGAATAACTTATCTGGAACAGTGGATACTTGAAAAAGGACTGATAGCTATAACTTTTACTCAGACAGCAATAGATCAGATACAGACTTTCTACCAGAATAAAAATATGCTAGAACTTGTATTCAGTACACAGGTACTTACTATATCAAACAAACTTCTTACTTTAGGTCTTGAATATAAAATAGCACCACTTCATAACAGCACTCTGGAAGACTTTATGGATACGTTTATAGGATTCCATATAGGTCAGGTAAATCAGGAAATATTTCTGGAAAAAATCTCTTTACTGGCCGGCCTGGTTCATAGTATTTCAGAAAAACACCAGTTATTAAACAATATGAATGATACTGATTCAATAGTCAAAATATTTATAAAGAAATCTCTCGGCGAATACATGCAGGCTCAGAGTGATATAGAAATGTATAAAACAACTCACCTGAGATTATTCTTACTTACGACCTATTACTCACTTCTTCAGGCTACAAATAGATTTATGGTAATAAAAGAACTAAAAGACGAATATACACCGGAAGAAGAAAGTTACAAATATTTTGACATAATATCGGATGTACTGAATATGATTTAAAACGGTGAAAAGTCGTGAGTCGTGAGTCGTCACGGGAGGAAGACCTTTATTACATGCTTATACTCGGGTCAAAAAAAGGATAAAAGAGAGAATCGTCGAAATTATAGAGTTTGTGACGCATCACGCATCACGCATCACACATCACGCATTTAAGGAGAGATATTTAAGTGGAAGAACAGGATAATCTCCAGAATAAAACAATCAAAGACATGATAGAAAAACTTGGCAGTAAAAATATAAATGAAATTTATAAAACAAAAGAGGATTTAAAAAACATGGGAAAAAAAGCGCTACCATTACTGCTGGAAGCACTGGGAAACAGTGATTGCAGCATAAGATACCGCATACCCATGATTTTAGGTAAATTAAAGAATAACCTGACAGTAGAGCCTCTTATAAAAGCATTGAACGATGAAGAAAAAATTGTAAGAAGGACAGCAGCAATAGCCCTGGGAGAAACAGGTGATATCAGAGCAGTAGAACCTCTTATTAAAGCACTCGATAATGGTAACAGCGGAGCAGCAATAGCTCTGGGAGTAATTAAAGATCATAGAGCTATTGAACCACTTATAAAATCATTATCCAAAAAAGATCCTGATCTGGTGGAAGAAGCAGCATCTGCTCTTACCGGATTTGGTAATTCAGAAGCAGTAGATGCGCTTATAGAAGCACTTAAATCAGGTAATACGGCAGCAGCTATAGGACTGGGAAACCTTGGTATTGACAGGGCATTATATCCTCTGATAGAATCTCTAAAAAATGGTAATATTGGTGCAGGTATCGGTCTGGGAGAACTTAAAAATAAACATGCAATAGAGCCCTTGCTGGAAGCTCTGAAGGAAGGTAATACCGGTGCAGCCATAGCCCTTGGAGAAATAGGAGATGAAAGAGTCGTACCGGCACTTATTGAAGCACTGGAAAAAGATGATAATGATTTAACAATGAAAGCCATTACGTCTCTCGGGAAAATAGGAGATAAAAGAGCTGTATTGCCGTTATGTAAAAAACTTAAGGATCGTGATAGAATAGTCCGGTTTCATGCATCATCTGTTCTTTCTAAAATGGGAGATGAAAAATCTGTAGAACCCATGATAGAAGCATTGAAAGATGAATATTTTTCAGTAAGAGGGAACGCCGCTTCAGGGCTTGGACGATCCGGTGATAAAAGAGCAATTAAACCTCTTATTGAATGCCTCACAGATAATGCATGGGTAGTCAGATTTGATGCAATATGCGCCCTTGGCAAGCTTGGCAATAAAGAAATTCTGAATGAACTGCACACTGCTCTGGAACAGGAAAATAAAAAAGAAGTAAGAGATAAAATCAAAGAAGTAATAGAAGAGTTGAGAGTTGAGAGTGAAAGTTTATAAAGCAAAAAACTCTAAACCATAAACTCTAAACCATAAACTCTAAACTCAAATAAGGAGGCAACCCTATGGGTATGTTAGAAGACTCTGCAGAAACTGCCAGATTATATATAGAAATGGGTGAATTGCATGAAAAGAAAAGGGAATTTCTGATGCAGGCAGGACTTAAAGCTTTTGAGCTTTTCAAAAAAAAAGGGCTGGAAAGCGATACGATTCACAGATTATCAGATGATATAACAGAAATTAATAATGCCATTCAGGTAGCAGGTCAGGAAGCCAATCTGGAAAAGAAAAGAGAAATTGTCGAAAATATACCTCAGTGGAAGAAAATTCTGGATGATCTCATATATAAACTTCTGAATTCAGCAGAACGTATGGAAGCAAAAAGAAGATATGATGCACTTGTATTAAGAGGTCAGGATATGCTCGAAGAAGCAGGAAAAGTAGCAATAGGTATGGCAAAACATAATGAAATGGAACCTATTTGTATTAAGGTCAGGGAAGTAGAAAGAAAGATCAACGAAACTACCCATATTATACAGAAAAGAGAAAAAGCCGGTACAGCAGGGCTGAGTGCTATAGTAGGTCTTATATCATTCGGAAGCTCTTTTGTAAAATTTTTTAAAACAAAATTCTAAAGGAAAAATCATGAAACTCTCTGAATTCGATTATTATCTGCCTCAGGAACTGATAGCACAGGAACCTCTTCAGAAAAGAGAACATTCCAGACTTCTGCTGTTTAAGGATGATAAATTTTCCCATAAAACATTCACTGATTGCATAGATTATCTGAATAAAGGTGATCTGCTTGTCCTGAATAACTCAAGAGTAATTCCGGCAAGACTCTTCGGAGAAAAAATTCCTACAGGCGGAAAAATAGAATTACTTTTAATAGAAGAAATAGAAAAAGGGACATGGAAATGTCTTGCCAATCCTTCCAGACGGATAAAATCAGGTCATAAAATCCTCTTTTCCGGAGGAATGCTGGAAGGAGAAATAATCGGAAGAGAAAATAATGGCACAAGAATAATATCCTTCAGAGATCCCTCTTATTATGAAAAATTATTGCAAATAGGCCATATGCCATTACCACCTTATATAAAAAAACATCTTGAAGACAGAGAAAGATATCAGACTATTTATTCAAAAGTGCCCGGCTCAATTGCTGCTCCTACTGCGGGATTACATTTTACAGAAGAACTTCTTAAAAAAATCGAAGAAAAAGGAATTATTGTAATAAAAATAACACTTCATGTAGGACTGGGAACATTTCGTCCTGTAAAAACCGAAAAGATAGAAGCTCACGAAATGGAAAAAGAACTTGCAATAATAACAAAAGATCAGATAGAAAAAATAAATTCAACCAGAGAAAAAGGTGGCAAAATAATAGCAGTAGGGACTACATCAGTGAGAACTCTTGAAAGTGCTGCCGGCGAAAATGGAAAAATTAATGAAATGAACAGTAAAACTGATTTATTTATATATCCCGGATACAGATTCAAAATAGTAGATGGTATTATAACAAACTTTCATCTGCCAAAATCCACTCTTTTTATGCTTGTATGTGCTTTTATTGGAACAGAACAAACACATAAACTCTATAAAGAAGCAATAAAAGAAAACTACCGTTTTTACAGCTTCGGCGACGCATCTATGCTGTTAAAATAATAACTACATCATATGTACAGTTTATATCGTGACACGTAACGGGCAGGCCATGACGCGAGGATACTAATCTTTCTAATATTTGCCAGAGTTATTTTTCTTACAGTCCTTATTGAGATGCCTCTTTAAAAAGACCTCCTGCAAAAATATATTTTGGGAAACCCGGTGATACACCTATATGAGGGTGCCCTTCAGTACAGGAAATAGTGAAATTATCATTTTGCTCATTTACATAATACATATATAATTGTTTTGACTCAGGACACCAGCGTTTATTATAAGCAGATGTATATTCAGGTGTAAGTTTATTATAAGGCAATAATCCTTCTGTAGGAAGGGCAGAGCCACCATTCGGATCAGGGTCAGGAAACTTCTTATTTTCCACATAATAAGTCTGAATCATAGTGGCAAACTGCTTCTGATTATTCAAACAATCAGAAAGTTTCGTATTCCATAAAGCTCTTCTTATATGAGGAAACATAAGAGTTGCAAGAATAGATATCAGCATTACAATGGTTAATAATTCTGTTAGAGTAAAACCTCTATTCCCGGTTTTTAAAAAATACTTATTCATATACACTTCTCCTATAATAAAAGATTTTTTATTATTCCTAACCTGATTATACCCATTTATATAAAGTTTTAGACTTAAAAAAAATTAAGGTCTATAGCATGATGCTTTAGTAAGCTATAGACCTTAAAAATAAAAAAATATCAAGCCTTTACAGACTCCATACCTTTTATAATAGCCTGTTCATTAAGGGGAATGAGATTTTTACGGCTTATTGTATCAGAGAGGGCCTTTACCACGTCATCTTTCTCTAAAAGTCCCGTATAACCTATATAAGCCCCAAGGGCAACCATATTGGCTACCCGTACATTACCCAGTTCATCTGCAATATCCGTAGCTTTCACGGGAACTATTTCAACATCTTTTCTTTCAGGAGTAATATCTATGAGGGAACTGTTATAAAATATAATTCCTCCCGGCGCAACATCATTTTCAAATTTTTCCAGAGACGGTCTGTTCATAGCTATCAGTACCTTCGGATCGGTTGCCATAGGAGATCCTATTTTCTCTTTCTGTATTATAACAGAACAGTTGGCAGTACCGCCTCTCATTTCAGGGCCGTAAGAAGGGAGCCAGGAAACATGATAGTCTTTTAACATTGCAGCCTTTGCAAGTACTTCTCCAAGCAATAACACACCCTGTCCTCCAAAACCGGCAACTTTAATTGAAGGATCTTTGTATTTATCCTTCGGTACGGTAACGGTTCCGGTAGAAGGCCGGTGTTCTTTATTTAAACCGAGTTTTTCCAGTACTTCCTTCGGGTCAGTAATTATCTCAGGTCTCACAACAGGTTCTCTCTCTTCTGCAATATCTTTAAACACTCCGAGTTTAAAATACGGCATCATCTGTTCTTCAATCCATTTTGCAGCATCTACCGGTTCTACTCCCCATCCAGTAGGACAGGGGGATAAGATTTCTACAAGAGAAAAACCTTTTTTATTTATTTGATTGGTTATAGCTTTTCTGATAGCCTGTCTGGCTTTTGTTATATGTTTTGCATCTGTAAGGGCAACCCTTTCAATATAGACAGGTGCTTCCAGAGTGGCAAGCATTTCACATACCTTTACAGGATAACCTTCATTATGAGGATTTCTGCCATAAGGAGTTGTCATGGTTTTCTGTCCCACAAGAGTAGTGGGAGCCATCTGACCTCCTGTCATGCCATAAATGGCATTATTGACAAAAAATATACTCATGTTCTCCCCTCTGTTGGCAGAATGTATAAGTTCGGCTGTACCTATAGCTGCCAGGTCTCCGTCTCCCTGATAGGAAATAACTATACTGTCAGGGTTGGCTCTGGAAAGGGCAGTTCCTACGGCAGGTGCTCTGCCATGGGCAACCTGAACGTTACCACAATGAAAATAATAATAAGCAAAAACACTGCATCCGACAGGATTTACAATTATGGCTCTATCGGACACACCAAAATCCTCAAGTGCTTCTGCAATTAATTTATGAACATTACCATGACCGCAACCGGGACAGTAATGGGTTGTTACTTTATCATGACCGGGTTTTCTTTCATATATATCCCAGAAAGAAGATGGTTTTTTAATAGCTAATTTCTGAGCCATACAGTTCACCTCACTTCTTCAACTTTTTTAATTATTTCTTCAGTGGAAGGCACCATGCCGCCGAGCCTGTAGTAAAGATGAACAGGTTTTTTACCGTTAACGGCAAGTTTAACATCGTATAAAAGCTGTCCTGTACTCATTTCCACTACAAAGAAATGTTTAACCTTCTCAGACAGTTCTGCTATTCTTTTAGAAGGGAAAGGCCACAGAGTAACAGGTCTCATAAGTCCGGCTTTAATGCCTTTTTCCCTGAGTTTATCCACAACTGTTCGGAGAATTCTGCTTATTACGGAATAGCCAACGAGAGCAATTTCTGCATCTTCCATAAGATATTCTTCATATCTGACTTCTTTTTCTTCTATTTCCTTATATTTTCTGTCCAGTTTAAGGATATGTTGTTCTAAATCTTCATGATCCATATAGATAGAAGTAATCAGATTGGAAGCAGTATCTGCATTTCCCTCAACTGCCCAGTCTTTTTCCGGTAAATCTTTAACAGGTGATGGGACATCTACCGGTTCCATCATCTGACCTATAACACCGTCTGTAAGTACATAAACAGGAGTTCTGTATTTATCTGCGAGTTCGAAAGCCAGCATAGTAAGATCACACATTTCCTGTGATGAGGCAGGAGAAAGTACTATAACCTTATAATTTCCATGACCTCCGCCCTTTACTATCTGATTATAATCTCCCTGTTCAGGGCCTATGTTTCCGAGTCCAGGCCCTCCTCTTACAATATCTACTATAACACAGGGAAGTTCTGCACCGGCACAATAAGATACTCCTTCCTGTTTCAAACTTATTCCAGGCCCTGAAGAAGCAGTCATACACCTCTGTCCTGCAGAAGCTGCACCGTAAACCATATTAATAGCAGCGACTTCACTCTCTGCCTGAACAAAAGTTCTGCCAAGGAGAGGGAAATTTTTGGCAGCAGCATGAGCTATTTCACTTGCAGGGGTTATGGGATAACCATAATAAGCAGTGCAACCTGCAAGTATAGCGCCAAGAACTGCAGCATCATTACCTTTAATTAATACTTTACTCATAATTATTCACCTTCTTTGATTTATTACTATACTCAGGGGGAAATTTTTTGTAATCCAATATACAATTATTGACCTTCTACAAAACCTTTTTTATATACAGCTATAGCAGCAGGTTCGGGGCAGGCATAAAAACATATTGCACAACCTATACATTTTCCCTCATCTTTAAATTGAGTCGGGTGATATCCCCTTGAATTTAATTTAGGAGATTGGAACAACTCTCCTTTAGGACAGGCTTTAATACATAATCCGCAACCTTTACATACTTCAAAATCAATAACGACTTTCGGACGTTCAAGACCTGCTTTTTCTTCCATCATGCATCCTCCTCTCTATAGATAGTGAAAAGTGAGTGGTGAAAAGTGAATAGTGACAGGTATATTTCTATTCACTTTTCACTTTTCACTTAATTAACAATAGGCAGTAGAAAACTGAATTTGCTGCCTTTACCTTCTTCACTCTGAAGCCATATCTTTCCACCGTGAAGATTAACTATTTTTTTACATATAGAAAGTCCAAGACCTGTTCCTTCATGTTCTTTTCCATCAGGGGTTTTGAATTTTTTAAATTCTTTAAAAAGTTCATCCTGTCTGGATTTTTCTATTCCGGGGCCTGTATCTATAACACTTACCCATAGTTTGTTTTTTCCCTTATAAACTCTGAGACGTATCTCTCCTTCGCCGGGAGTAAATTTAATAGCATTACTTAAAAGATTTATTATAACCTGTCTTATTTTACTTTTATCAAGGAATGTAGCGGGAAGGTCCGGTTCAATTTCTACAGTATAATCAAGGTTCTTTTCAGAAGCAAGAATTTTCATTTCTTCAAAACATTCTTTTCCTATTTCTCCAAGGTCTGTTACTTCACCGTTAAGTGTCATCTTCCCTTCTTTTATTTTCTGTTCATCCAGTATGTCATTAATCAAATTAAGCATACGAAAAGACTGGTTTAATATTCTGTCCGTATAATCTTTTATCTTTTCTTCACCCATATCCTCAATGGATTTATATTGAATGGTAGATGCATAACCTATTATGGCAGTCAGAGGGGATTTAAGATCATGACTTACAAGAGAAACAAGTTCATCTTTCAATTTATCCAGCCGTTTCAATTCAATATTGGCTTTATTTAAATCCTGGTTTAACATTTCCAGTTCTTTCGTTCTTTCTCTGACTTTTTCTTCCAGGAGGACATTTGAACTTTCCAGATCTTTATTGGCTCTTGTAAGTTCTTCCAGCAACTGTTTATTTTCCATAGATAATCTCTGTTTATCCAGAGCTTTCCTCATAGTAATAAGGAGTTCGCTTAATTCGAAAGGTTTTATTATATAAGAAAAAGCCCCTTCTTTCATTGCCGTAATAGAACTGTCAAGACTTGCATAACCGGTAACCATAATAACCATAGTTTCAGGACTGACTTTACGAATGAACTTTAATATCTGCAGTCCGTCAATATCGGGAAGCATAATATCCAGTATAACAAGATTAAAAAAAATACTTTCTATTAATTTAAGAGCTTCCTGCCCTCTGGCAGCCTGGAAAACTTCATAACCTTCACATTCGAGATTAATAGTTATAAAACTACGAATAGAATCCACATCGTCTACTACTAAAATCTGTTCTTTATCCATTAATATATCTCCTTGAAAGATTATAGAGTGAAAAGTGAAAAGTGAAAAGTGAAAAACAGGACATTATTCACTATTCACTATTTCTTAATTGTATTGTTATGAAATTCGACACATAAAAACAGTTTCCTCCGAGTTGACAATAAAGAAGTTAGATGATAATATATTCGTGACAAGTGACGCGTAACGCGTGACGCGAGGCCGATAAAGTCGGTTTTTCATAATAAAAAATAAATTCGTGACAAGTGACGCGTAACGCGTGACACGAGGCCGATAAAGTCGGTTTTCCATAATAACAAATAATTGAAAGGAATAGAAAAAATGGCTGAAAAGAATTTTTTACAGGATCTTCTGTCTAAATTATCAATAAAAGTCGATAAAGTCGGATTTGAAGTTACCAATGTTTCCCTTGATATGAGCGATAAATCTACTACCGTAGAATCAGTGGATTTTACTGTTTCCAATATATATAAAGGCGACACCCTTATAACTCCGAAAATAAATATGAGCGCAGCCGATATAAATATACCCCTTGAAGATATTTATCCCTTGATAGAAGAAAAACTTAAAGGAAAACCGGAAGAGAAAAAAGAGGAGTAATCGTAAAGGGTGATGGGCGAGGGGTGAAGAATTATTTAACGACTCACGACTCACGACCTCACAAGTCACAACTCACAACCGTAACAGGGGTTAACTCTATTTCATATTCATAACTCAGGGCAAAAGTCCAGAGTTCTATTAATCTGGCAGTAATATCTTTATCATACCTGGAAGCAATTAATTCTTTAATATTTATATTATTAATATCTTTTTTCCTTGAAAAGGCGTATTTTTTCCATATAGCTCCTGTAGCACCTTCTATATCAGAAGAAAAAAAGAGCCCATATCTGTCTGCAGTAAAATCCAGCCCCATTAAAGCTCTATCAAAATCCAGGTTTCCCGATTCATGTCCTTTAGTCCAGTTTTTCAATACAGAAGGTAAAGGAATGGGAATTTTACTGAAAAGTATACTGGAAGTAAGACCGAGAGTCCAGTTTAAAATCCTGTCTTTTATTTTGTAATATAAATGATGCTCCCTCTTTATATGACAGAGTTCATGAGCAAGAAGAAAAAGTATTTCCCTTTCATTCAATAATGTCAGAAAATCTTCATGAAAAATAATATAAGAATCATCAGGAGAAATACATGAAATCAGAGAGAATTTGTTCTTTTTTCCATAGTACACATAAGTCGGTATGTCTTCGAGGCTTATTTTCTTTGTACACCAGAGAACCATATCTCTCACATCAGTCCTGTGACTCTCGTTTACCATACTGGCATTGCGAAGTATTTCATTATTTATCTGAGGAGCATATAATTTTTCACACCATATCCTGGCCCATGTCAAAAAAGGTTGAAGTTTCTTTTCATTCTTATGTATGAGAAGTTCTTCATTTTCCCTTTCCCAGTGGATGGATTGTTTTACTGCAGGAAGAGTATGGGAAGAGAAAAATTCTTTACATACTTTATTTTCAGGGAACAATAACTTTAATATGGTATAAACCTGTGTGGCAGGATGGATTTTACCTTCTTCGACTAAAATCCCGGCAAGTTCCTCGTAAGCCTTTTCATAAGAGAGATCTTTAAATATCAAATTTCTGAGTTTTTCCTTGGCAGAAGGAAAATCTTTTTTGCTTTTTAACATTTTTGCCATTTCAATATAAGCATTATTTTCTCCGGGAGAAAGTTTTAAAATTTCAGCAAAAGTTCCTTCTGCTTTTTCGTAATCACTTAATCTGCGCCAGTAAAGATCTGCTATTTTATAAAGATAATCAATCTTTTTCTTTGGTTTTGAAGAGAACTGATTTATCTGACTTAAATAAATACTCTGCAGGGCAAGCCAGTTTTCTTTACATTCATAAAGCTGTTCAAGAGCGGAAAGTGCAGAAAGAAGATTTGGATTTTCCTTTAAAGCCTTCATATAGAGATTTTCGGCTCTGACAGCATCCTTGAGTTTATATTCCGCATAACCTGCCAGTCTCATAAAGACCTGATCTGATGAAAATTTAGATGCTATTTTCTCTGAAAGAAAAAAATCTTCGTCATTCCATGTCAATTCTTTAGAGAAGAAGACTTTTTTTGCCATTTTCCAGGCTTCTGTATGGTCAGGAATATTCTGGAGGTGTATTTTAAGTTGCTCTGCAGAATTTCTATAGTCAAAACATTTGTAATAACAATAAGAAAGCTCAAACTCAGGCCAGTGCTTCTCATCAGAAAATCCAGAAGACAGAGATGATTGAAAATCTTCTATGGCCTTTTCCCATTTTCCCTGGAATTTCCATACAAGTCCTCTGTGAAACAAAAGTTCTCCTTTAGATTCTTCAACAGGCAAAAAATAATTATACACTTCAAGGGCAAGTCCATCAGCAGATTCATCTTTCAGTAAAAAAAGATTTTTAAGATACATGGCGTTTTTTTGATCGGAAGGATCGATTTTAAAAGCACTTCTATAAACTTTCATAGACTGTTCATCTTTAAAACCTTTCATGCGGAGTGCTCTGGCAAGATACATAACAAGAGAAGCATCGTTACAGTCAAGGTCGAAAGCTCTTTTCAATATATCTATAGCTTTTTCATCATATCTGTCACTCAGTCTGTAGACTTTTGCAAGATTAATAACTGCTACAGAATAGCCTGGTTTTAATTTTAAAATTTCCCTGTAACATTCTTCTGCCCGTAAAAAATTCTTTTCCGTTAAATAAATAATTGCAAATTTTTCCAGAAGCCACAGTTTAAGACTGTTCCTGTTTATCCTCTGAGAGACTTTTTCGAAAAACATAAGGCCGTCATCCCAGTTTTTCATTTTTTCATAAAGCTCGTAAAGGTTTTCCCAGGATTTTTTACACAGCGGATCCAGTTCTATAGACTTCTGATAGGAAATTTGAGCCATAAGAAACTCTTCTTTCTTCTCCCATGCCTGGCCTGTATAAAAAACTGCATCTTTGAAGTCAGGCTTCAGTTCCAGAGATGTTTCAAATTCTTTAATTGCGTCATCTATATTACCCTGCCTTAAACATTCTCTTCCCTTCAGATAAAAATCTTTATAGTTCAGTTCCATGATCCATTTTCTCCTTAAGTTCAGACATTTTTCTGTTATGTAGTTTCTGTGAAATAAAGGTAAACTCCTTACCCAGTCTCATAAGAACAAGTTCATGTTCCAGTATTTTTCTCTCTTCGTCAGTAAGATCTTTTATTGCTTCAAGTATATTGTTTAAAGTCAAATTATCTTTCATAAAAATACGCCCTCTCACGCATTACGCCTATATTACCACAGGGATAATGTTTTTGCAATAAGGTTGAATTATAGGAATAATTATGATATAGTGAAAATGAGAACAGCTATAATATGAAAAATCAGGTGATATTCCATGCCAGAGATAGAAGAGAAAATCAATGATATTGAAAGAGTTTTAATGAAACTGGCTTATATGCAGATGAATACTCAAATAAATCTGGATAATTTAAGTACAGAAATGAAAAATTTTAAAGAAGAAATAAGAAAAGATACTAAAGATTTTAAAGCACATACCAGAGCCACTATAGATGAGATGAATAAAAAATGGGGAGAACTGGCCAATAAATGGGGAACTATCGTAGAAGATCTCGTGTTGCCAAACATAAGAAATATAGCAGAGCAATACTTCAATTGTAAAAAAGAAGACTGCGAAGATTTTATGTTCAGGAGGACAAAGAAGGGAATAAAAGGTAAGGCCAGAGAATTTGACGTTATAGCGGTATATCCGGATAAAGTAATTTTAAATGAAACAAAAGCTTCTCCAAAACAGGATTATATAGATAAATTTATTACCTTTATAAAAGATAATACAATTTACGAATATTTTCCAGAATTTAAAGGAAAAAAAATTATTCCTTTATTTGCTTCTTTACATATCCCGGAACATACACTTAAATACTTAACAGAAAATAACATCTATGCTATGGCTATGAAAGATGACATAATGGATATTCTTAACCCGGAATTAACACTGAAGCTGTAGATAACAAACGTGGACAAAGTCAATGACCCCGCCCACAAGGGGCGAGGCTTGCGGTGCGAACCGTAAGTTCTCACATTGATTAGAGGGTTATAGTGAAAACTATAGCAGAAGTTGTTCAGGTTATGACACCAATGGATTCTCCACAAGTCCTATGCAACTGTCGCTAATGGTTAAAAGTTCTGTGGGGTAGGAACGGTGCTGTTAGCCGAGTAAGCCTGAATAACAACATCGATGTGGACTAACTGGTTAGAATTCCAGGGTAGATTTATGTTATCTATTAAGAAAAATTCATAAGAGGTAATTTAATATGGTATATGTTCTTAACAAAGAAGGCAAGCCATTAATGCCTACAAGACCGGCTAAAGCAAGAAAATTACTCAGACAGGAGAAAGCTATTGTAATCTTTAGAATTCCTTTTACAATTCAATTATTGTATGGCAGTTCCGGTTACAAACAACCTGTTATTCTTGGATATGACAGTGGATATACTAATATTGGCTTATCAGCAATAACAAAAAAAGAAGAAGTCTTCAGCGGGGAAGTCAAATTAAGAGATAATATTGTTAAACTTTATTCAGAGAGGAGGCAATATAGAAGAACAAGAAGGAATAGAAAGACCTGGTATAGAAAAGCAAAAATTCTCAATCGTAAAAAAGAAGAAGGCTGGTTAGCTCCATCTATAAAGCATAAGTTTGATAGCCATAGAAGAATTATTGAAAAAATTAAAAAGATATTACCAGTTACAAAAATTATTATTGAAGTGGCAAATTTTGATATTCAGAAGATTAAAAACCCTTCAATATCAGGAGTAGAATATCAACAGGGGGATAAGAAAGATTTTTATAATACAAGAGAATATGTATTCCACAGAGATGGACACCTCTGCCGGAACTGTAAAAGGAAATCTAAAGACCCGGTTCTGGAATTACATCATCTTGTATCAAGACAGACCGGAGGAGAAAGACCTGATAATTTTATAACCCTCTGTTCTACCTGTCATAGTAAAGTCTCTAAAGGTAAACTTATATTAAATATAACTCCCACCAGGGGGTTTAAAGCAGAAACTTTCATGTCTACAATCAGGTGGAAATTAATCAATGCTCTCAGAGAAGAAGGTAATAATGTATATCACACCTATGGTTACATAACCAAATCAACAAGAATAGAAGCAGGACTTTCTAAATCCCACAGTAATGATGCTTTTATAATAGCAGGCGGGCAGGAACAGGTAAGAAGTAAGGTGTTCATTATAAGACAGAACAGAAGAAACAACAGAGCTTTACAGTTAAACAGAAAGGGATTTAAACCCTCTGTAAGGAAAAAGAGATATTGTTATCAACCACAGGATATTGTAAAATTTAATAACAGACTTTATACTGTTAAAGGGGTTTTTAATTATGGTAAATGGATTAGAATTTCTGATAGGGAAGGAAATATCCTGAATTTATCAGTTTCTAAAGTTTCTTTACTCAAATATCAGAGAGGATTTGCTTTTGAATATTGAAAAGAGGTGTGCCATTCATCCTCGCCCACAAGAGGACGAGGTTTTCTGGCACGATTCTATAAAAAACTGGACAATAAAAATTCTAAAAATCGTAATAAGCCTTTCTTTAATCGCCTATCTGCTGTATAAAAATGACTGGAAATATATCATAATAAAAATAACCTCCATTGAGACATCTCCTGTTTTATATGCCTTATCATTAATAGTAATAATCATCCCTGTTCTTGCGTCATTGAGATGGAAAATCCTGGTTCAATCGGAAAAAAATATATCCTTTATGGATGTAATAAAATTAAGTTATACAGGGCTTTTTTTCAGTCTTATTCTGCCCGGCAGCGTGGGAGGAGATGCAATTAAAGGTGCTCTCTTCTATAAAAAAACAGGAAACGGCGCTCTTGCAACAGGTTCTATAATACTGGACAGAATCATAGGACTTATAGGACTTACAGTATTATCTGCCATTGCTTCTGTCGTTTATTATAACATAACGTCAGATCTGAGTTTCAGTCTTGAAGCGGGAGGTTTTCTGATAATACTCATCCTTTCCATGGTATTTTTCTCTCTTCCTTCTATTCAGGAATTTTGCTTATCTCTTCTTTCCCGGTTAAGGCTTGAAAAACTAAAAAGTTTTACGAAAAAGAATTTTGACTATCTCTCATGGCTTAAAGACCATCCGAAAATTTTATTATATACACTGGGAATTTCCTTTGTAATGCAGAGTATATGTATATATGCCTGCTTTCTGACAGGGAATGCTCTCGGCATACATGTCTCTATAGGATATTATTTTCTCTTTATTCCTATTATATCACTCATTGCATCACTTCCCATATCAATAAGCGGTATAGGAGTAAGAGAAAGTTCTTTTGTGTATTTTTTCGCCAGAGTCGGTGTTCCCCAGGCAGAGTCAATGGCTCTTTCTTTAATATTCTTTTCTCTCGGAGTAATAAGCGGCCTTGCAGGAGGTATTATATATACTCTGTCATCTTTTGAGCCGGTTATAGATTTAAGCAATGAGTAAAAAAAATCCTTTCCACTCACCACTCACAATAATTTATATTTTCAGGCAGGATTTATACTTTCTAATGTAGAAAGATTTTAATTGCGAATGAACATAAAAACATAAGAAGAGGATTATCAGTATATTATGAGCAACGAACTATTACCTGGAACAATACTTTATGAGCATTATAAAATAAGTGAATGTATATCTACTGCTGAATTTTCAAATATTTACATAGCAGAACATTTAAAAGAAAACAATAAAAAAGTTATTATAAAAGAATTACTCCATAAAGCTATAGGGACAAATGACAGAGCTAAAGCTCTCGAAAAATTCCAGGAAGAACTTGATATCTATAAAAAGCTTGACCATCCGAACATGGCAAAAGTAATAGAAAGTTTTTCTTCCGAAAGTGCCGTATATACGGAAAACAAACAGTTTATAGTAATGGAATACATAGAAGGTAAAACCCTGAGAAAGATTAAGGAAGAACAAAAAGAAGACTTATCTCCCGATGATGCAGGTAAATGGTTCGGTCAAATTATGGAGGCCATTAAATATCTGTCCGAACAAAATCCTCCTGTAGTATTTTATTATTTCACACCTGATCATGTAATGGTAACAGATGAAGGGCAGATAAAACTGATAAATTTCGGCCTTGGAAGATTTTTCAGAACAGGTCCCTTTAAGAGCAATCAATATATGGGCATTGCCGGTTATGCCGCTCCCGAACAATACGGCATAAAGCCTGTAGATAACAGGGCAGATATATTTGGCGCCGGTGCTGTTATTTATTACATGCTCACACAGGATGACCCGGAAAAACATGCTCTCAATTTCTCTCCTGTAAGAACTCTCAATCAAATGGTTTCAATGCAATTTGCAAGGTTTATATCCAGATGTGTTCAGATGAAAGCAGAAGACAGATGTGAAAACATCGATGAAGTAATAGAGAAATTAAATTCTATTACTTTTACAGATACCCAGGTATCACCTGATAAAATAAAGAAAAAAGAGGAAAGTAAAACAAAAAAACCACTGGAAAGAAAAATAGTCGGGAAAGAAGTAAGCGGATTGGCGCAAAATTTTCTCTGGACTCTGAACAAATATCTGCCTGTCAGAGTAATTACGAGCGTAATCTCTATAATGATAGTAATAGGTATTATAGCATTTTTAGCCATACGTTATCTTTCATCTACTTCTAAATTTCCGGAAAATATAATTTACGCAATCCCATTTGAAGATAACAGGCTGATGGTCATAGATAAAGATAAAAAAGAAATATTTAAATATATAAATACAGGTGAATGCAAGGGGGAAATATTGCATTTTAATGATAAAATATATACGGGAGGGAATTTTTCAAACCTCATAGTAATAGATGCAAAAAAAGCTGAACTAATAAATAATATACCACTCTCTTCTCTTATACTGGATTTCGTAATAACAAAAAATGGAAGTAATCTTTATGCAAGTTGTCCGGCTAAAGGAGGAGTGATAAATTTCTCTCTTTCCACAAAAACACAGGTCGCCAATATAGCAGTAGGACAGATGCCTACCGGTGTTGCATTAAGTGATAATGAACATTATCTTTATACTGCTAACTTTAAATCAAATAATTTGAATGTAATAGATACTACAAATAATACAAATGTTACTACCATAGAAAATGTAGGGGGAAATCCGAAAAAATTACTTATCATACCGGATAAAAATATACTTTACTGTGTAAACTGGGGTTCAAATAATATTACAGTTATAAATATATCTAATAATACGATAGCTGGGAAAGTAAATGTCGGTGAAGGGCCAACTGACATTTTACTATCACCTGATAAGAAAATTGCTTATATTTCCAATAATAAAAGCCAGAGTATAACTATGGTAAATACAGAAACCCATGAACATAAAGGGGAAATAAAAATCGGATATTATCCTACAGGTATGTGTCTGTCACCTGACAGAAAAAATCTTCTCATCGCAGGGTCAAATAGTAACAGAACTGAAAATAGAATACTTATCATTGATATTGCAAACAATACCCATACAGGAGAAATTTCTGTTCCCAAACGTATATTATATTTATGTATGGTTCATATATAATCAGTAAACATTACCCCACAGCCAGGGTTTATATAAAATATATAAAATACTATAATAAAAGCGGTGACCAGGCAGGAGTAATATCATTAAGAGGACACGGATTTATAAGCTCATATATATGTAATGTATTAATATCTATTATATATAGATGCCTGCTCTCCCTCCAGGAGGAAAAAACTATTTTTTTACCATCAGGTGACCAGGATGGACATTCATCATGATAAAAATCATCATTAGTAATTCTCTTCAGGCCGGTTCCGTCAGAATTTACTATATAAATCTTCGAACGCATAGTCTCATCTAATCTACAAAATGCTACTTTTTGTCCATCAGATGAGACTGCCGGATGACTATCATTATAAATAGAATCTAAAAATTGCCTGGTATCTGTACCATCTTTATTTATTGTAAAGAGTCGTGAGCATTTGTTTCCATCTTTCAGATATATTTTCTCAAAAATAATTTTATCGTTGTTAATCCAGTCAGGGTTTTTTTCACTGATATTAGTGGTGCCGGTTATATTTACTTCTCCAGTGCCAGAAGGGTTTATAAGAAATAGATCAAAAACTTTTTTTTCCTTTCTGTCAGAACAAAAAGCTATCTTTTTACCGTCAGGAGAAAATGAAGGCAACATATCGGCATATTTATTATCAGTTAATCTGACCTGATTTTTTCCAGTTCTATTCATAATATAAATTTCAGTATTATAATCCTTTTTATTTACTTGTATCCGATCCCTTGTAGAATAAAAAACTATGTATTTTCCATCATGAGACCAGTCAGGGAAAAAATCATCGCCTTTACTTGCAGTTAAATTAGTATAATTTTTCCCAACACTGTCAACAGTAAAGATATCATAATTACCATCTCGATTAGATGAAAAGGCTATAAAAGACTGATGACAACCATTTAATAAACATAGACATAATAGCAAAGAAAATATAGTCTTCATAAAATAAATCCTCTTAAAAATATAAGTGAAACAAGATGATATTATCCCCCTTGTTTCACTATCATAATTAAAAATTTTCTATTGAACTGTTATTTTTTTTTACATATACCATATATAAAACAGTTATTACAAGTGCAACAACAAGACAGGTCATAATAAACCATAATAAGGTAAATGTATTATCAGCAGTTTTTGTCTTATTCACACTGGCAGTAGTAGATACGGAAGTATTACCTGATGATGGGAATGGCGTTGTCCCAACTGTACTGTTAGTTTGCCTATTACCACTTTGTTCAAGATATTTCATATCATCCGGTAAATTCTCGCTGTTACCGGTTTTATTCCCTGTTCCAGCACCGGAATTGACATCGCCAAGTCCCTGAATATCTTCCGGCAGATTACTGTCATATTTCTTTATACTATAATTACGTAAAGCAGGAGGTAAACGAACAGATCGCTGAGTATTGTCTATAACAATATTTTCCTCAATCTCTTCATATACAGGATTTCCCTGGGCATCAAAGCCTGAAGGAGCTCTTACAGCCAGTACATAATCAGGTACCATTAATATATACATTAAAATAACACATATAAAATACTTCTTCATAAAAATAGCAATCACTCTCTCCAACTGATTACTTCCATATATTCGGTCTGAGGCACTAAAATATTACTCTCTGACAGGGTTTTTCCGCCAGCTGCTACTCTGTCATCATGGTTTATAGGACAGCCTGCAGTACTGCTGACATTTGTAGACTCTATTCTGGATATAAGTGAGCCATTGACAGGTCCTTTTATATACCCACCCCATACATGATTGGTATAGGTAAGTGCATCCAATCGTTTAACACCATTACCACTGTTAGAGGACGCAACATCCCCAAGATTTTTAGAAGAACTTTTAGTATCCATTGTTCCACGCCATGTATTCGGATCAAGTGTTAAAACACTGTTCCAGGCTACATCCTTATTGCTACTATTTCGCACAGTTGTAGCATCCTCCTCTGAAAAAGCGACAGCATCATATACATCAATACCGTTATCATAATGTCCGTCTCCGTCCAGATCTTCTCCCGATCCAGGTATGACTGCATCTTTTTCTGCCTGCGTCCAGTTTGAATAAGTCTTTGCAATAACTGCATTGGGGTCTACAGATATCGGAAGAACGGTGCATGGATTACCTGAATAAGGATTTACAGCACCTGTGGCAGGGGGATTATCAGGAGTGTAAAACCTGACATTCCATTTACCATCTTTTTCCTGTGCATATTCAATATCTCTATAAGTACCATCAGGATACTTATATTTATCAGTTCTCGTATTAGGAACTCCATCAGGCCCCAGTCTTGCTTCATCAGATTCATTCAGCCCATGGCTTGTTTCAGTTGTTGTATCCGATTTATCAACATCTACATATATAGTTAATGTAGCAGTTCCCTGACTGAGAGCACTGGACAGATAATTACGATCTGTTGACGTATACATATCTCCCATGCAAATACTTTCATTCGCAAATAATCCGAGTAAATCTTTCGTGGCATCTAAATTATTACTGAGCCATTCTTCCTGATTGGTTTCAGCATCGAGTAATGATGTGGGACATGTAGAGCCGCCATTACTGTCTCCGTCACAATTATTATTAGAAGTTGTAAATCCCCTGTATCCATCTTTAACTCCTAAATTAGTAACTACCTCTGGTTTGTCTTTATATTCAATAGAACCTGTTACATATATATTTCCGCCTGCAATAATAGAACCGTCGCCGTCCACTACATTCTTACCAATAGCTACATTATTCTCAACGACAACTGCGCCGTAAATTTTAAGAGGATAAGACGTAGTTCCACCTGTAAGAACAATATTTTCCCCTTCTCCCTTTGTCCACTTTCCATCCTTTAAATAATAACCTGTAGTAGTATCTGTGCCTTCTAGATCGTCACCATACACTGCATCGCATATCTTGACATATCCATCACCTGACACCTCTCCTACCTGATTACCAGCATTATCATAAAGTTTTGTTCCAGTCCCAACATAGGTATATATACCATACCTTTCACTTTTTCCCAGAGCTTCTGTTTCCATAGCAATTACTCTACTCGAATAATAATTGCTGCTTGCCAGGCTGGGCATACTAAGACCTGTGAAGTCGGTAGTGTTATCATGTTTATCAGGCAATTGAGGATATAAATCTGTATAACCATCACAATACTTGGCTACAGCATTAGGATCATAATTTTTATCTGTCTTATTCACTATTAAACGTTTACCATCAGACTTAATAATCCCCTTGGCACCATATATTCCTCCATCATCAATCTTAGCCATAAGATTACCATCAACATAATCGGTATATCTGTCTCCCCCTGCAACATTGGGTGGATTACTGCCGGCAAGTCTCAAAAATCCATTCGATCCCATACTCCCACCGTTTTGTATATCCCCTTGATGCCATGCAAAATTATTACAATAATAAGCAAAATCAAGGAGTGTAGTGCTTTCTAAATAATATCTAATATCGGCTACTATTGTTCTATCCAGATATTTGCTTTTATCACTGCTTGCATAAGCACGGCCTGTAGAAGTAACCCTCACAATCACATGACTGCTACCAGAATCTACAATGGATACCTTAACGATATATGTACTATTTCCAAAATTTTGCGCTTCTTTAAATATAAAACCGTCCTCGAAATTAACAATCTTCTCAACATATCCTTTAAAACTACTCATCTTATCGGCTGTAATACTTAAATCTTTAAATTTGGCCCACATATTCATTTTAGCTCTCTCAATACCTGCATCTGCCGCATAGTAAGCCTGTTTTGACACACCTGTTTGATATGATTGGGCATTTAACGTAATAATGACATTTACAAATGCCCACCCAATAAGCGAAAGAACTAAAATTATAATGAAAGCTGAAATCAAAAGACTTCCTCTTTCTTTTTTGCGATAACTTCTTTTCTTTAACACATTACACACCTCCAAATTAAATTTTCAATATTAACATATTAACAAATGTTTAATAATACAAAGAACCTGAACTTTTAAATCCCTCTACGAAACAGCTCATAGGAGTACTTTCCTTACTGTAAGGATTTATATCATCCCAGTAAATTTCAACCTTTACATAAATAACCTTCTCAGGTATTATCTGTCCATTAGGATCCAGAGGTAATACATTCTGATAGATAGCATATTCATACTTATCGCCTCCAGGAGCATCTAACGGAAGATTAGGATCAATAAAATTCTCCAGTGGTTTTCTCCCGCTGCTGCCAGTCCCTGCCTCAAGCAGACTCGGATAACTCATACTTTTTAAAGCTTCCATCTTTGCCTGGAGTTGCTGAATTACAAAAACCCGGCTCGCAGTAGAACGAATGTGAGCAATCGCAAGAGGAAAAATACCTACTACAGACAACAAACCCACTCCCACCAGTGCAATTGTGATAAGTATCTCTGCCAGAGAATAACCTTTTTTTCTTCTTTTTATCGAAATCAATTTCATCCCCCCCATTACATTAAATTTAGAAATTTAGCAAAATTTCATTTTTGATAATTTGTTAATAAAATCATTAATCTCGACTGCTAAGAGAGGCTTAAATATTGAATATCTTTATAAAAATATTACTTTAATAATTACTATACCATAAAGTAAAGGTAATTGCAAGTATTTTATTATATTTATCGAATAAATTTTCAGTAATATAGAATTGATTCCAAAAATTATACTTCAATATATTTATTTATAATAAAAAAAAATCTATAAAAAGATCCATCTTTACCAGCTACTATACATTCCAATAAAAGTAAATATTATTACACAAAATATAAAACCAAAGTAATTAAACTATATATCTTAAAACAAACAATAGATCTCAACATGCTAATATTTTTAATTTTCAACAAAATTTCTGAGTATTCCAGTAGAATTTGTCCCCTGTGTCAATTCTATCCCATCTTTATTAGATATAGCTATTACTACATTTACTCTTTTCACCAGCGTTCTATTATTTTCATTCAGTGGTGCAGTCAATGGTTTATTATCAGAATCTAAATATAATAATTTAAAACCAATAGAAGGATTATTATACTTATCTACCTGTCTGATTATCAATCTGGCCGCTCCATCGGCATTACCTATCATATTCTTTCTTGATATTACATTTGGCCATGTACTGGAAGTGCTCGTTCCCTGCTGTTCATAAATTACTCTAACAAGACATCTACCGTTATCTTCCAGTACATAATGTAACCGTTCAATACCGTTTACATCATACAGAAAATCTCCCAGAACCGTCAGACCATTCTCTGTACCAGCCACTATAGATTTACTTTTTTCAGTTCCGCATTTATCTTGATTCACACCGGCTCCTATCATTCGCAGATCTTTCAGTAATTGATCCAGAGTTGTATTTAATGCTTGCTGAGCCTCAGATTTTTCAAATCCTTTTTTTGTTGCTCTCGCTGCCCAGTAATAAGTCATAGTTATCGCCGTCAATATCATTGAACCTATAAGTGTAGCTACAATTATTTCAATCAGACTCATAGCCATAAAATTATTACTTATTTTTCTCTTCATAAAAATTCCCTCCTTTTAGATTATTTTTTTTATAATATCAGAAAAATTACTATATCAAAAAGTATAATCTTACCTGAAAAATTACTACAAAAAAAATGGATTTAATTTTAATAAAATTAACAAAATTATGATAATTTTACACATATAATGAACATTGTTATGTAAAAATATACTTTTTATTTATTATACCATATTTATAGAAATAAGTTAATAAAAAAAAAAAAAAATACTCATATAATTTTACAGATAAAAAAACCGAAAAACAATTTCTGGGAAACTATAAAAAAGACAAAATTTCAAAACAATAGCTGGATAAATATAAAATTATTTTACATATCCATAAAAAATCACTTCTTAAATAAAAACAGGTTTATAGGAAAACCGGCAAGGGAAATATCTTTTTCAAGAGCAAACGTTAATCTATTTAATATAGCTATTTTATTATTGCCTGATTTTTTAAGACCTACATATAATTTTTTACTATCTATCAGCATGACAGTAGGTTCACCGTCAACTTTTATTTCATTGGTCACTTTATGAATATCTACATCTATAACAGAAATAGTATTTGATTTTCGATTGGCTACATAAACCTTCTTATAATCAGGAGAAGCAATTATAAAACCAGGATTAGTACCGACAGGAATAGTATAAGCCATTTTACTTGTAGGAATATGTATAACAGAAATATCATTCGAAATCCAGTTGATTATATAAACTAAATCCCTATCAGGTATATATAACATATTTTTGGGTCCCTGTCCTGTAGGCACATCAAACAATATTTTATTATTGCTAATATCTACTCCATAAATTTTATTTCCTTTAAAATCCGACACAAGTAACTTATTTTCTTTCTGTAGCAATAATATATCAGCAGGAAATTTTCCTAAAATAAATCCTACAAGCTTTTTCCTATCTTTAATAGAATAAAAAGCCAGTTCCGCTGTAACAGGAGTAGTGACACCGAGTGTGTTATCATCATTTAAAAGTAAAATACCATAAGGTGTATTTTCAATTGGAATAAAATTTTTCACTTTAAATTCAGTTAAATCTATAATAAAAATTCTCCCCATAGAACTTAAAACATATAATTCTTTCCTGGTTAAAGAATAAGCCATAGAACTTCTGCATTCTCCCAGGTCCAGTTTCTTACAGATTTTCCCACTGTCTCTATCCAGAGCCATAAGTTCTTTTGTTTCTGAAGAAAAGACATATAAAAAATCTGAGAAATTACTTTTATTCTGTATATATCCCACTGTCCATACAATCATAAATATAACAGCAAAAACGATACTAGAAACAATAAAAGCAAGCTGTATCGGAATCTTCTTAATCGTTGCCCCAAATGCAGATATATTACTCTTTACCTGCTCCAACCCGGCAGGTTTATAAATATCCTTAGAAATCTCCTTATCTGGAGTATTCAAAATACCTGTATCAGTTTTTGACTTTTTATCCTTTACAACCTCAAAAAAATTAATACTATCCATTACCCTTATTATCTGACCTATTTCAGGTCTGTTCGAAGGAGTATAGCTCAAAAAAGACTGAATAAACCTTTCTACCTGAAGTGACAGGAAAGGATTTAACTTTCTGATTGGCTGAAATTTATAAGATATATCTTCAGGATTATTTCCTGTCAGCATAAAATACATTACAGCACCCAGAGAAAATATATCAGATTTAAAATCACCGTCAGGAAGGCATCTTAATTCGGGAGATACATATCCGTAAACTCCTTTAAAAGGATACACTTCATCTGTGAGACCGTAAAATATACTCGCCAGTCCGTAATTCAGAAATTTTATATTTCCGTCAGATGTAAGTATAAGATTGGAAGGACGTATATCTCCGCATACTACTCCGTTATTATGCAAATACTCAAGGGCAGAATAGACCTTGCTTATGACACCGAATACCGTTTTTGCAGGCATCTGACTCTTTGCGTCTTCCGTATAATAGGTTCTGGCCACTTCATTAAAAGACATTCCTTCAATATATTCCAGAATCAAAGAAAAACGCACTCCTGCACCGTTATCTGTCTGTGTATAAAAATAATCTTCTATCTTTACCAGACCGGCATGACTTAATTTAGTAAGTTTTCCACATACATTCTGAAACCTGTCTATAAGAAGTTTTATTTTCTCCGGACCTGTTCCTTTATATTGAATATCCTTTAATATCTTTGTAGATTTATCGTCATCCTGTTCATCATAATCCTGAACTATATATATGCCTCCGTAACAGTCTTTCTGAAGTAATTCTCTTATTTCATATCTGTTATTTTTAAGCATATCCACTTCTTCATAAACACCATAAGGAGGATCTGCAGAAGGTTTCTTATAGAAAGGGAAAGATACGTCTTTTATAACATCTGACCCGGTTTTTATGGAAGAACTGGCAGATGTAGCTTTTAATGAGGCAAGAAATTCTTCCGAAAGGCCGGATTTTCTTCTCCCTTTCAAAACTAAATCTTTATTTACTTCATATTCTTCTTCCGTAAGACCGCTCTTGCTGCGTAAAAAATCTGCTATACTGGATTTACGGGTAATTTTTTTGCCATCTTTGCCGGTCTGTTCCGGAACAGATACAGAATCTTTTGTTATTTCCTCTTTAACGGCTTCTTTTATCTCTTCTTTTACTTCTTCTTCCGTCTCTGATTCCGGTTCTTCCATTACTTCTTCAACATCTTCTTCTTTCTGTTTTATAACAGAAAGCAACTGCATGGACAGAGCACTTGTTTTAAATGAAGGTTTACTCTCCCTTTTCTCAGATACTTCAGATGATTCCGCGACTTCTTCTTTACTATCTAAAATATCTACATCAGCAACTTCATCGCGTTCTTCATAATCTTCGGTAATCTCATCAAAATCTTCCTTTTTCTCTTCTACTTCATCGGAAACAGTCTTTTTCTTTTTCTTTTTTTTCTTCTTTCCTTTACTATCTGTGTCAGTGATTTCCGGCGTTTCAGATTTCACCTCTTCCGCCTTTATATCGGGCTCACTTTCTTCATCTATTCTCTCTATGGCTTCTGTATCTTCTTCTCCCATGTCTGTTTGCCTGACTTCTACTGACTCTGTATCTTTCAACTCATCGGCAACTATTTTTTTCTTCTTTTTCTTCTTCTTTTTTTTCTTATCTTCCTCTATCTCTGCAGGAACAGAATTCTTTTCCACTTCTTTTTCTGAGGCAGACATTTCAGATATTTCTTTCTTACTCTTTTCTGCTTTACCGGCAATTTCAGATGTTTCTTCCTTACTTTTTTCCGTTTCAAGAGAAGATTCTTCTTTTTCAGAAGTATCTATTTCATCCTCTTCTTCATCGTGAGATGCCATAGAAAATCCTCTTGTTGCTTTTAACACCGTTTCAGAAAGATATAACTTTGATAACTGACGGGAGAAATCACCTGTATCAGGTCTGTTAGAAATCTTTTTGGATAAACACTTTGCAATGAGTTCTGCGAGATTTTTTGACACATTCTTATTAGAACTCATTAAAGTCTCTATCTTTTTTGTACCTGCCTCATATTTTTTTCCGCTTAATAAATAATACATAAGGGAGGCTATCCCATAAATATCTGAAGACATATCATCTTTTTTTTCACCGGTCTGTTCCGGAGCGGCAAAACCATTTACACCTTTATTAAATCCATATCTGACTGTAGAACCAAGCCCGTAATTCAGGAGTTTAACAATTCCACCTCCTCCTGTAATAACTTTTTCCGGTGCCAGGGCACCATATAAAACGGGAGGGTTCTGTCCATGCATATACTTTAATCCGTCACAGACTTTTAACATATACTGCATCAGTACATCTGAAGGGAAAGCCCTGCCTTTATAATCATCTCTATAGATTTCTTCAAGGGTTTTCCCTTTTATTTGTTCCATTACAACAAAATAAGAGTTGTCTTCTATAAAAAAATCATCTATGAGAACGAGATTCCTATGGTTTAATTTCTTTAATTCACTGCATCTGTCAGAAAACAATTTATCTACATTATCTGGCTTTTTATCTTCTGGGGAAAAAATCTGTTTTACTATTTTATATCCTTTTCTGTATTTACAGTTATAAATAAAACCTTCATTATCGGAATGTACTATGGTATCTACCTGATATTTATTCTGAATAAAATCTCCCTTTTCAAAGATCATAAACATCCTGTCCTTATCAATAAATTTTAATAAAACATATATAAATTTTACAGGGGATCAAATAATGTGTCAAGGAAATCTTTCATCTATTTTTCATTTAAATAAAAGAAAATTTATAGGAGATCCGGGGAGGTTGAGGTCTTTTTCCAGGGCAAAGGTCAATCTGTTCAGAATAGAGAATCTGTTATTACCTGCTTTTTTTATGCCTGCGTATAAATTCTTACTATCTGCTCTTATTACAGTAGGTTCTCCGTCAACTTTTATTTCATTGGTCACTTTATGAGTATCTACATCTATAACGGAAAAGCTATTAGATTGCTGATTTGTTACATAGACAGTCTTATAATCAGGAGAAACAGCTATTGAACTGGGATTAATACCAACAGGAATAGTATAAGCCAGTTTACTGGTAGGAATATGAATGACGGTAATATCATTTGACATCCAGTTTGTTATATAAACTATATCCCTGTCAGGAATATATAACATGTTCTTTGGACCCTGCCCCGTATCTATCTCAAGGACTATTTTATTATCCATGATATTCATCCCGTAAACTTTATTTCCCTTAAAATCCGTTACAAGTAACATATTTTCTTTCGGTAATAATAATATATCGGCAGGAAACTTTCCTACGACAAAACCTGCCAGTTTTTTTCTTTCTTCAATGGAATATAAAGCCAGTTCCGATGAAGCAGGAGTAGTAACACACAGTGTCTTATCGTCATTTAACATAGTAATTGCATAAGGTGTATTATCAAGTGAAATAAATTTTTTCACTTCAAATTCAATGAGATCTATAATAAAAATTCTTCCCATAGTACTTAAAACATACAATTCTTTTCTGGTTTCAGAAAAAGCCATAGAGCTTCTGCATTCTCCCAGTTGCAGTTTTTTGGAGATTTCACCGCTCTTCCGATCTATGGCAATAAGTTCTTTTGTTTCGGAAGAGAGAACATATAAAAAGTCAGAATAATTACTTTTGCTCTGTATATAACCGACAGTCCATACAATCATAAATACAATGGCAAACAATATACCGAAAGAAATCAACAAAAGCTGGGGAGGGATTTTCATAATAGTCTCCGATATTTCAGATATATTATTCTTTATCTGTTCCAGACCGGCACTTTTATTACTTTCTTTATAAGGATCCCTGTCGGGAGCCTTTAACTGTGTCGTATCGGTTCTGCCGGGAACTTTATCTTTCACTGCTTCAAAAAAATTCATCGTATCTGTAACCCTTATAATCTGATTTATATCAGGTCTGTTAGAAGGGCTTAAGAGTGATTGTAGGAATCTCTCTATCTGTGGTGAAAGGAAAGGGTTAAGCTTTCTTACCGGTTGAAATTTATAAGCTATTTCCTCAGGATTATTACCTGTAAGCATAAAATACATAACTGCTCCCAGGGAAAATATATCTGACCTGAAATCTCCTTCAGATAAACTCTTCAATTCGGGAGCAACATATCCGTAAGTTCCTCTGCATGGATACATATCATCACTTATATCAGGAAAAATACCGGCTATACCGTAATTTAAAAATTTCACATTACCATCCCTGGTAAGTAATAAATTTGAAGGACGTAAATCACCGTATACAACAGAATTACTGTGCAAATAACCAAGAGTTGCATAGACTTTACTGATTACACCGAATGCTGTTTTGGCAGGCATCTGGCTTTTTCCGTCTTCTCCATAATAGGTCATGGCAACTTCATCGAACGACATGCCTTCTATATATTCCATAATTATACACAGACGAAGGTCTGTGCCATTGTCACCTGTAATATGAAAATAATCTTCTATCTGAGTCAATCCTGTATGTTTTAACGTAATGAGTTTTCCCATGACCTGCTGAAATCTATCCAAAATCGAAGATACTTTATCTTTACTATTCCCTTTATACTGTATTTCTTTTAATATTTTTATTGATTTCTCATCATCTTTTTCATCATAATCCTGAACTCTATATACTGCACCATAACAATCACTGTGTATTAATTCTCTTATTTCATATCTGTTATTTTTGAGCATATCTACTTCTTCGTAAACACCCAGAGGAGGTTCAGCAAGAGGTTTTTTATAAAAAGGAAAAGCGATTTCTTTTATTGTTGTATCTCCTGAAAATTTCACTGACGACGAAGAAGTAGCCTTTAACGACGCAAGAAATTCTTCGGACAGACCTGATTTTCTTCTTCCCTTCGTAACAATTTCTCTGTTCACTTCATACTCTTCTTCCGACAGTCCTGTTTTACTTCGCAAAAAGTCAGCTATACTGGACTTACGGGTAATTTTTTTATCTGTTCCATCATCAAGCTTTTTTGTTACAGAAGGTAATTCTTCTTTTATTTCCTTTACAGCTTCTACTGATTCTTCTGTTACATTCACTTCTTCTTCTTCCCTCTTTATTTCATCATCTTCTTCTTTTTCTTCTTCATATTCTTTCTGTTTTATTACAGATAAAAGCTGTTGAGAAAACATACTTGTTTTAACAGATGGCCTCATATCTTTCTTATCTGCCGGTTCTTCTTCAATAATTTCAGAAACCTCATCTGATAACGCTTCAGATAAATCTGCATATTTAATTACGCCGGACGTTTCTTCATCATTTTCAGAAACCTCATCTACTGCAGTTATTCCGGAACTTTCTTCACCTGTTTCCGAAATTTCAGCTACTATATCTACTTCAGATATTTCTTCCATAGAATTTGAATGTTCAATTATACCGGCACTTTCTTCACCTGTATCTTCAGTTATTTCACTGATACCCTCCTGTTTTTTCTTCTTTTTCTTTTTCTTTTTCTTTTCTCTCAGGGAAAATTCACCTGTAGAATCTTCTTCTTTCAATTCCACCGTTTCCGGCTCTTCTGTCACAGGAATCTCTTCATCTGAAAACAGATGGTGCTCTTCCTGAAAGTCTTCTGTTTCTTCTGTATCACTTAATTCAGACGTAACTATTTTCTTCTTCTTTTTCTTCTTTTTCTTTTTTTCTTTCGTTTCCATATATTCCTCTTTTGAAGTCTCCGGAGACATTCCACTGTTTTCTTCTTCAGATAAGTCATCTTCTATAGAGGAACTTTCTATTTCATCTGCTTTCTCAGGGGCAGGTTCTTTTACAGGCAAAACCCTGGTTGCTCTTAATACGGTTTCAGATAAATATAATTTTGACAGCTGGCGGGAAAATTCAGTAATATCAGGTCTGTTTGAAGACTTTCTGGACAGAGGACCCGCAATTAATGAAGCAAGATTCCTTGACACAAGAGGATTATAATTCATTAAAGGTTCTATTTTTTTTGTACCAGGCTCATAAAATCTTCCGGTAAGTAAATAATACATAAGAGCAGCAACACTATACAAATCAGAAAGATGGGTTTCTTTTTTGCCACTCTTCTGTTCGGGAGGAGCATAACCGGAAACACCTCCATTAAATCCGTTTCTTACTATTCCGGCAAGTCCGTAATTAATTAATTTAACCAGACCTCCTCTGCCTGCAATAACAGTTGCCGGTGATATATAACCGAATAAAACAGGGGGATTCTGGCTGTGCATATACTTTAAACCATCACAGACCTTTATCATATACTGCATAAGAATATCAGGAGGAAAAGGTTTACCTCCGTAATCTTCTTTCTGTATATCTTCAAGACTTTTTCCATGCATTCGTTCCATAACCACAAAATAAGATGAATCTTCTATAAAGAAATCATCAACCTGTAAAAGATTTTTATGGTCCAAATCTTTCAGTATATTACACCTGTCAGTAAAAAGCTTATCTCTATCAGGAAATTCCATGTCCGGTAAAATCTGTTTTACAAGTTTAAAGCCCTGCCTGTATTTACATAAATAAACAATTTCTTCCTTGTAGGAATGCAAAATTGTATCTACCTGATACCTGTTGTGAATAAAATCTCCCTTTTCAAAAACCATAACTTATTCTGAATCATCCTTCTAAAAGAATTTATTTAATATAAAATTCTATTTAATAAAAAAATGTCCTTCTATATATAGTTAATTTCATAACAATCCATAACCCGACGCCTGCCCCCCCATAACCCATAACCATTAAAACCAGATTTTATGCCATTAAAAATAAAAATTCCTATAATCTTAAATTATTTTCCGGCAAAAATTATCAAAAATATCAGTAAAAATATCTATTTTCTATTTACTAAGTAGAAAATATCGGTATAATATATTAAGATAAATATAAATAAATTTCCACCTGAAGAGGATTTAGCAAGAGAGTTTTCTCACATTATTAAGGAGGTGAAAGTGTGTATTCACGACACTTTAAAAGATATTCACGGGGCTATTCACTGGCAGAAATTCTTATATCTATAGCGATAGTGGCCATAGGGCTCCTTGCAGTAACAGGTACCATTCCTGTAGGCTATTCCTATCTTCGTGTAATAGGAGAAAGATATTTTGTAGTCCAGCAGGCCCAGGGCCAGATGGAAGCTATAAAAAGTATGAAATATACAAAACTTCTGAAAGATTACGCTTCTCCCCCATATAAAAAACTTGAATGCAAACCTTTACATGATATAAAAGACCCTGCTAAAGAATATTCCAAATATCGCTCTATGGCAGATATTTCCAGAGATCCGAATGAAGAAGGTGTTCTACATATAAAAGTCGAAATCTACTGGATTGAAAGTAACAGTTATGGAAAAACAAACGCATCTATAGATAGCAGTTATATACTGGACGGCTATAAAACTAAAGGAATAAAATAAATTTATTATTTTTCGGAGGTGAATAAATTATGTTAAAAAAATTTAAAAAACTTAAAAAAGGTAGTGTTCTTGTAACTGCTCTGATTATGATATCCCTTATGTCCATTATGGGATGGTATTTTATCAGAACTACAATGGTTTTAATGAATCATAATATGAAGATGGGTCTGGATAAAAAAGCTTATTATCTAGCAGATGCAGGTATTCAAAAGGCAAGTGAAAAATTATGGAATGTCTTTTTTTCTATAGGTATGGTACCTAATAAAATAGAACTCTTTAAAACCTATGTTGATGACAGAGCAGCCGAATATACGTCTTCAGGGACGTATTATGAAGAAAATCTCCACCTCGGTGATAACGGAGGTTATAAAAGCACTGTACAGGTAAAAAGTAATGATCCATACAGTGTCGTAGTAACAATTATTTCAACAGGACAGACCCAGGTCGGCAATAAAGGTATATATGTAGAAAAAACGATTGAAGCAGATTATAAATATTATTTAAGCGGAACTCCCCTTGCAGATTTTTCTTATTTTACAAACAACTATGGTTATATGATGGGAACCACTGCAGGAGGAAATGTGGCAACAAACGGTTTTTTCAGATTTCAAAAGAAAGGTTCAAAAAAAGTTACTATTGCAGGAGGAGACAGATATAAGAACTGTAAGAATTTTGAACCGACCAACAAAATTGACGACGGAGGCCTGTTTGCAGTTAAAAAAATAATATCTACAGACGGTTCCACGATAGAAGGTTTAGGAGATGTAGGCCCCAGCCCTCCCGATCAGAAAGCAAGCAATGAATCGGAAAAATTTGAAAAAATTCCCATGCCAAGCCTGGCTGAAATGAATTTTTATGAAACATCTGCCGTAGAAGCTGAAAAAACTGCAGCAACAAATCTCAAAAAACATGGCATATACGTATGGGTTCCTTCAGGTACGACCATTCTGGACGCTTCAGACAATCCCGATCCGAAATACGGAGGAGGTGACGGAATACTTGATACAGGACAATATATCAAGATTTCAGATGCTGTATACGGAGATAACAAGACTACCTATACAGGCGAACCGTCATATTACTGCACCGGTGCAAATACATGGAAACCGGGAGAAAAAGAAAATTTAGTCGTTACAAATACAGATGCTGCCCATCCGATTGAAATATACGGAGTAGTTGCAGTAAAAGGTAATATAGTAATAGATGGTACAATAAAAGGTTGCGGCTCTATTTATGCAGGCAAAAATATATACTCTCCCGATGGTATTTCCTACAGTCGTCCTCCTGATAAATTCAGAGGATTTACTGATGACAGAGATGGTAATAATAAAACGGATACTCCGGCAGAACTCGAAGCTGTAAGGCAAAAGCAAATAACATGGCTTAAAGCCAATCAGCCCGGCGCTGCAGATGATTCTACTAAAAAAGATCTGGTTGGATTGTTTGCAAAAGAAAATATTGTTGTAGGGAATGCAGTATCAGTACCTTATTCTTCAGGAGCAATTGATGGATATACCACGTCCGGAACAATAATTAAAGGTCTTACTCTGCAGACAGGCAGTATAACAGTTGAAGATCCTAACACTCATGCTATATCAACTGAATCTGTAAATTTTAATGAAACAGATGAGAGTAAACTCGGTATGGATAAGGTTCCAAATACGAGAGATACAAAATCAAGTGCAGACGAAGAGTACAGTACAGAAACAAACGGGACATGGGATGTTGAGTTTTATACTGATGCCAATCCTCCACCGGCAGGAGGGAAAAATCCTACTACAGGCAATGAATTTAAAAAGTGGTCAGGAGCCAAACCAACAGGGCCTTATAAAGACTGGGATCAAGCTATTAAGGATGCTGTAATACCGGGAAGCGGCGAAGACCTTGATGGAGACGGAGTATATGATGCTACAATGGATTTATATGATGTAGTTTGTTTTAATAAGACCATTGCAGAGAATCTTCGTTCTAAATACTCAAGCTATAAAAATATAGAAACAAGTCCTTCAGACTGGACAAATGCATTTAACTTTGATAGCACATGGGGAGGAAACTACAATCCTTCCAGCATTACAAACCTGAGTGCTCTTTCAGGCGATTCCTTCAGTAATGGCAACTGGGCAAAGAAATTGGACGGACTTACCTATACAAATCATGTATGGGGAGGAATTGTACTGGGCGATATTAACGGAGGTTTTATAGCAAGAGCCGAATGTATAGCCAGGGGAGGAATTACAAACCATGACGACAGAGTCGTCGGAGGAGGAGAAAGCATAGCAGATGCAGGCTGCCAGGTACCACAGGTTGAACATATGGATATAATCAGGTGGAAAGAATAGTATGATAAAATTTTCATGGTTCCTGTTATTAATCTTTTTCTTATCACATAGTACGGCAGTTTTTGCTCAGATGGATACGGAAACAGCGCCTGTAGTTATAGATCTTACTACAGATAAAATTGAATTGCCGGAGAAATTGAAAGGGTTTACTGTTGTGAATAAAAATGGAGATATTGATGTAACAACCAGAACAGTGATAATAGAAAAAGAAAAGTCCAATAACATGACATATCCTGAGGATATGAAAGATTTATTTTCTACTCCTTCACCTTCTACACCTGTGCCATCCACTACGACGGTGTCAGACAATACAGATAAGGTTAACGGGAAACATAATAATAGCGGAAGAGTTATGTTCCTATATTTTTTAGTGGCACTGATTATATTAACAGCAATTATACTGTATTCGGGGAAAAAATTTATAGTAAGGGGGAATGAATAATATCAAAATAATTTCACTCCATTCAATTCATAGACACTCACGAGAAAGGAGATTAATAATGAGTAAAAAAAGAGCAATGTCACTGGTAGAAATACTTGTTGCTACATTTATTGCAACGATATTATTAACAGTTATAATAACTGTATTCTATTATTCTAATAGAGCTACTGTAACTGCCATGGAGAAAGCTTCGGCAGAACAGAGTTTTAACACCACTATAGATTGCCTTGCAAGGGATTTGCGCTCCACCGGTTCCAATGTTGATCCGAATCTATGTGGACGTCCTAAAGAGCTGTCTGTAGGAAAGATAGGTGACACTTCCCTGACTATCTATGGAGATTTTGACAGTGTCTCAAGTACTGTAGAAAGAGTTGATTATTTACTGGTAAATAACAATAGCTGTCTTGTCAGAAGGTTATATATGCAACAGGGAACAGGAACAGGAACTACATGGGTTAATCCGACAGATAAAGTCTTGATAGGAAATCAATCAGGTACAGGCTCAAAAATAATGGTGTCAGCTCTCAAATTTACATATTATAATGCAGCGGGAAATCAGCTCAACCCTATAACCTATAATACCGATAAATTCCTTGCTTCCAGTGAAACATATTCCGGATATGAATATCTCATTGCCCCTGCCTGTGCAGATATGGGGTTTGATACACCGACACCGGAACCGACCAAAGCTCCGACTAATACACCGGGGCCATCGCCTACGCCAAAACCGACTAATACACCAAAACCTACAGTAACACCAAAACCGACTAATACACCGAAACCTACAATTACACCGGGACCATCACCCACGCCAAAACCGACCAATACACCAAAACCAACCAAGACACCAAAACCAACCAACACACCAAAACCGACCAATACACCGGGTCCATCTCCTACACCAACACAGACTAAAACACCGAAACCGACTAAAACACCGAAACCTACCAACACACCTACACCTACACCTACAGCAACAAAAATACCCAATCCGGAACCGGATGTCAGAAGTATAAGTGTTTCAATAAGCATATCAAATATTAAAGGAACACTTGTAATGTCTCAAAGCAGCAGCACTGTAGCATTAAGAAATTTATATCTTGCAGGAGAAAATTAGAAGATAAAACAGGTTAAAATAAGCCGGAGGAAAAGGTTTCCCCGGCTTATTTTATTAAATTTCTTCTACTGATTTATTTTTTATCCATCCGCTATAACCGTTCGGGAGGGTAATTTTACGCCAGTCCTGGAGACCATCCTTTAAATAGACCCTGCTTCCTTCATGAATGGTAAATACTTCAGTATAATCTTCGCCGGGGCCGCTTCTGGCCTTTTCCTGAGATACCATTATAATACCCTGTTTCATACAGTCCTGTTCATATATCCTGACACACAGAAACAGAGAAAAAACAAGGAATATACTGAAAATTACCATACCTGTTATCTTCAGGGAAAACTTCAGGGAAAGTCTGTCTGAAAAAATGTATATAAGACCTCCTAGAAACAAAATAACATATAATATAAAAACTGTTATGGTAAGTTCATTAAGAGATAAAATACCCTTCAATCCTGAAAATAATAGAGAAAAAGTACCGCTCTTTTCATCTGTCTGTTTATCGACTGTTACAGATCTTATATATCTCAAATTCTGTTTTATATCTTCATCTCTCGGAGCTATGCGAAGAGCTCTTTCATAATATAAAATAGCTTTACCTGTAGAGCCGGTCTTAAAGGAAGCATTACCTGCATTATAATAAAGTGCAACATTAACAACTCCTGATTTAATAAGAGCGTCATAGAGTTTTTCTGCTCCTCTGTAATCACCTTTTTCATACAGGCCGTTCCCTTCTTTAAATTTATTTTCATAATCTTTTTGATTACCGTAACAAACAACGGTAAAAGATAAGACAGTCAGTAACAGTATGAACAAAATCTTTCTATTCATAGACCACACCTCTGTTTCGTGACGCGTTACGCGTGGTTTAGCCATATTCAATAGTTCATATTATCTTTGCTATATCATTCAAAATTTTCTCAGTACGAGACAGTATTTCTTTTCTGTCCTGTTCCGTAGAAAAACCGTGAGCAAAACGGGCATATTCACATTTTTCATAAAGTTTTTTAAATTCTTCTATTATCTCAGGCGCTATTTTCTTTTCTTTCAGTATTGAACAGATATGATCCAGTGTAAGTCCTGCAGAGGGAAGATTGAGTTTATCTGCAATATAATCTGTAATTACTCTGGAAATAAGAGAATAAAAACCTGTATCATCTATTTCGCCATGTCCGGCTTTTGAAAGGGTTAATCGAGCCTTTTTATAGGCCCCTGTAAAGCGTGCAAAGCCATGATCATTATTAAGCCTGTTCAAATGTTTTTTATGGAAAAATGATATAAGTAAACCAATAGGAGGAATAAATATAAAAATCCTTAAAGCAAGATTTTTATAAAGGAAAGGATTTTCATCAGTCAGAGAAACATCTGTTTTTATATGGCTTATATCCTGTCCTGTTATTTTTATTTCCTGCTGAACATCTGACCTGTCAGAAGAAGTATTTCCTTTTCCCTCCAGGACAGTAACCTTAAAAGACTTTGTTTTTATATTTTCATATGTTCCTTCTTTAGTATTAAAATATGTATACTTAATCTCAGGTATGGCAAGTATGCCCGTTTTTGACGGCATAAGGACATATTTAAATGTTTTCTGGCCGTAAACAAAATTATCTTTCACAGTAGAATTGCCGCTGCTGCCAGAAGGATAAACCTTGAAACCATCAATACCGTTAAGAACAGGCTGACCTATAGAATCTACATTTCCAAAACCTTCAACTGTAAGCTCCAGAGAAACAGGTTGATTTATTTCAACTTCCTCTTTATCCACTTTACCATAAATAATAAATTCCCCTACTGCTCCCGAAAAAGAAGAAGGTCTTCCCTCTGCAGGCAGTGCTCTTACATGGACATTAGTTTTATTGCTTTTTAACGTTTTGTAATCAAAAAAATCGACAGGAACATTGAGCAGAGTCTGTCCTATAGTTTTATCTCCCGCAGATACAGGGAAAAGAGCAATTTTCACACAATCTACATTGAATTCAATACCATTTATTGTTTCAGTGGAAGAAATACTGGATTTATGGAGTTCTACCACCTTGAAGCCTGTTGTGTCAGGAGGTTGATACTGTGCTTCTCCTGAAATACTGGTTCTATAATAAAATTTAAAGGTAAGTGTTATCTGTTGATTGACATAGGGATTTTCTACATCAATTACCTGTTCTGTCCACATATCTTTATCATCGTAATAAGAATATTTATCAGGTAACTGATAGGATCTGGGAGGAACATAGGTAGGGACAGAAACGGTAGGGCTTACCGTATGTTCAACAGTAATCTGTATGGGGTTACTTTTAACAGTTTTTCCGGCAGAATGAAATTCTATGGAATCTATTACAAATTTTCCGCTTCTAAAAGGCTGAAGCACATACTGAATCGTCTGGGTACTTTCTGCCTGACCGGGAATTATAGAAAAAACAGTATTTTTGCTCTGATTTATTACCTGAAAATCATCAAGTTTTGGCATATCTATATTGGTAGCCATACCCAGTTCTGCACCGCCTCTTAAAACTACAGTCAGAGTAAATGTCTCATCCAGATGCACCGTATCTTTATCAACAGATGCTTCAATGGAAACATCTCCGGCAAATAGAGGGACGACAGATATGAGTAAGATTACTGTTATTAATAAAATATGCTTTATCATAAATACACTTCCTTTTAGTCGTGACGCGTAACAGGTTACTTCCCTACCAGTCTTTTTCTATATCGCCGAAGAAAAGCCCTTCTTTATTATTTTTATCTTTCTGTTTCTGTTTCTCCTCTTCTTCCAGAGCATTTAACAACATACGGGCATCCTGTTCAGACATTTTTTCATCGTCCCGGTTCTGTTTATCCCGGTTCTGTTTATCCCGGTTCTGTTTATCCCGGTTCTGTTTATCCTGGTTTTCTTTATCCTGGTTTTCTTTATCCTGGTTTTCTTTATCCTGATTTTCTTTATCCTGGTTCTGTTTATCCTGATTTTCTTTATCCTGGTTCTGTTTATCCTGGTTCTGTTTATCCTGGTTCTGTTTATCCTGG
>CAYSLJ010000037.1:0-46741 GCA_964431735.1 uncultured Synergistia bacterium
CTAGTTATTTTTTTTACGTTACGTTATAATAGCATATATTCTAGCTGAAATATTTTACTGTAAGTAAAAGGAGATAATATCTTGAGTAAAATAGTAATTTTGCTTTTTTTCCACATCTTTATTTTTGCAATGCTTGTCATAGACCTGGGTTTCTTCAATAAAAAAGCTCACAAACCTTCACTGAAAGAGTCCGTCATATGGAGTATTGTATGGATTACCTGTAGCCTCCTGTTTAATGCAGGAGTTTTTTATTTTCAGGGTAATGTAAAAGGTATGGAATTTCTTACAGGTTATATAGTAGAAAAGGCTTTATCGGTAGATAATATATTTGTTTTTGTAATGGTATTTTCGTATTTTTCCGTTCCTATGGAGTATCAGCACAAGGTTTTATTCTGGGGTATAATCGGTGCTCTAATTATGAGGGCAAGTTTTATTCTCATCGGGACAGTATTAATTAAACAATTTCATTTCATTCTTTATATATTCGGTGTTCTCCTTGTATATGGCGGTTACAAAATGATGTTTCACGATGATGAACAGATAGATCCAGGGAAAAACCCTTTTCTGAAACTCTGCAGAAAGATATTTCCTGTAGCACCCAATTATACAGGTTCAAATTTCTTTATAAGAGATGGTGTGAAACTTATAGCAACTCCTCTGCTTCCTGTTCTTGTAGTAATAGAAACAACAGATCTTCTTTTTGCCATTGACTCAATACCGGCAGTATTTGCCATAACACAGGATGCTTTTATTGTATATACATCAAATATCTTTGCAATTCTCGGCCTCCGGTCACTCTATTTTGTACTTGCAGGGATAATAGACAAATTTGTCTATCTGAAATACGGCCTTTCTATAGTACTTGCTTTTATAGGTGTAAAAATGTTGATTATAGACATATATAAAATTCCTACATCTTTTTCTTTAATGATTGTAAGTATTCTTATAGCAGGCTCAACCGTGTTATCTCTCTTTGCAAAAGAAGAAAAACTTGCAGTGTCTCCGGCTACAGTCAAAAGTGAAAAATGAGTCTCAGGAGTGAGATCACGCATTAAGCCTCACCTTCTGAATCCTTCTTTTACGCCGCACAAATAATAATATTGAAGTAAAATATCACGGAAGAATTTATTCTCTTTTTTTTCTCTGCATTTATTAATAAGCCATCCATCGGGTTTTATGAAGGAATGAATAAAAAGAGAAAGGGGATTCATACCCAGGAGATATTTTATCTTCCAGTCCTTATGTTTCCTGTAAAATTTTACGGCAGACTGACCTGCTTTTTTCATTATTTCACATTTTTTTTCAAAAGGAACAGGATGGAGATGATAGTTTACGGCAGATCTTGCATAATTAATATACACGCCTTTCCTGGCCAGTCTGTAACCGAGTTCTATATCTTCCCATCCGTAGTCCTGAAAAAGCTCGTCAAACATGCCGACTTCGATTAATTTATCTCGCCCGGCAGATGCATTGCCTGTCATAAAATAAAGCCATGAAAGCTTTTTCCTGTTATGAGGATGCATTTCCTGTCTTCTGTCAGGATGTTTTTTTACATATTCATATTCCTCTATGGATGAAACCTGAACTTCAAGCCCTATTACTGCTCCACCCGGATATTTCTTATGAAAAGTGGCATGTTCTTTTAATAAATCAGGCGATGCTATTATATCTGCATCTGTAAAAAGAATTATTTCACCTTTTGCTTTTTTTATTCCTGTATTTCTTGCTCCTGATCTGCCCCTGTTTTCCTGGCTTATAAATGTCAGAGCAGTTTTCAGACGGAGATTTTTCACCATTTCTTCTGTTCCATCGGTAGAGGAACTATCTACAACAATAATCTCATACTGTTCAGATGGAAAATTCTGTTCATCAAGAGATTTAAGAACAATCTCCAGGGTATCTTTACGGTTAAAAGCCGGTATGACAACACTGATAAAGCAGGACATAATTAATAAACTACAGGTTTCATTCTATATTCAAAACCTGCAACCCTTATAAATTCTTCAAGAGTAATCAGTCTCTTTTCAAGCATTTTCACAGACTGATCGTGAAAAGTCTTCATACCTTTCTTTATGGACATCTGTCTTATATCAGACATATTTCTTCTGTTTACTACCATATTTCTTAATTCTTCATCTACTGAAAATACCTCGTAAATGACATAATAACCTTTATAACCTGAATAATTGCAGTTCTCACATCCATGTGCCCTTACTAAAACAGAAGGAGAAGAAAAAAGACCGGGAAAGGTTTCCATCATTCCTTCATCAAAAAGGTATTCTTCTCTGCAGATAGGACAGACAACTTTAAGAAGTTTCTCGCTCGTAATACCGATGAGAATACTTCCCAGTGATGATGGTTCTATCCCCATATCATAAAACCTCTGCATGGCATTCCCTGCATTTCTTGCCATAATCTGTGCTATAACAAGCTTTGTTCCTGATGCAGCAACACACATAGATGCTCTTTCAAAATTTCTTATTTCACCGGCCATAATTATATCGGGATCTGCATCCATAACAGCATTAAATATCTCTTCATAATTATGGTCTGTCTGTATCTGATTTACTCCGTCAAGTATATATTCAATATGATCTTCAATTGTCATGATATTCAGACTGGCCTCTATTTTTTCATTTAACATTGAATAAACAAGTGTTGTTTTGCCGCTTCTAGGAGGGCCGCTCACAAGTATAAGGCCTGAAGGCTTTGTCAGCATAACTTTTATTTGCTCCACCTCTTCTTCTGATTTCACACAGAGGGAAAGATTTGTTATGACATCTGTCATGTCCAGAAGCTTCATTGTATATTTTTCTCCTGCCAGTGTTTCTATAACAGAAATTCTTATTTCTGCCGGCGTATCACCTTTTAAAATCATACGACCTCTGCGAATATTACCGTTCAATCTGAAAGCCCTGTTTATCTCCCTCAAGAGAAATGGGATTATTACGCAGGACAGCACATTTATTTTTGAGAGTCTCCCTTTAATTCTGTATAATAATTCATAATTCTCTCCTGTGAGAGGGTTTAAATGTATATCAGTAGCTTCTTCCGACAGACCATCCATGATGATAAGGTAAAGAAGTGTATCTGTTTCGTAATCAATGCCTTTCTGAGGGATATTACAGTCTTTATTTTTAAGTCTCTGAATAAAAAATTCAATCGTTTTATTTAATTCATAATAATCTCCGCTTTCTTCCGTACCTTCCGTCTGCATAAATTGAATAAGGTCTTTACGGTAAAAGCGCCACTGCTTGCCTGCTTTAAATCCTTTTATTTTCGCTTCGCCAAGCCATCTGTAAAGGGTCGGATGGCTTATTTTAAGGAGTTCTGCCGCCTGAGTAAAGTCAAGTATATCGCTCATGCCTTTACCTTCCTGACGGAGCAGTTCATCTAAATCATCTTCAATCATAATTCATCACCTCTGGCTTCGTGACATGTAAGAGATAGAAGAAAAATGTCTATATTTATTTACCGGGTCAGGCATAACATATATACTATCGTGACATGTCACGGGAGGAAAACATTTATTACATACTTATACTCAGACTGATAATATTCAATAAAGATCTGAGAAATTCCTTTATGGTGTATATGCAAATCTTATAATTATTTAGATAAAAGGATTTTATATAGATTTAAAGAATAGAACTGTAATAAATCTCAAAAAATTGTGGTTCTGATGGTCAGGGGAATTTTCGGATTAACGTAATGCCGGAATAATTCCTGTAATCTATTCACGCATCAGTAATCACGCACCATTACTCTTATGCCATTAGTAGAAGTAAAAAACTTAAAAAAAACCTTTAAAGACAGAAAATTCGGCTTCATAGATGCAGTTTCTGATATTTCTTTTTCTTTTGAAGCAGGAGAGGTCTTCGGTCTCCTGGGACCGAACGGTGCCGGAAAAACCACACTGCTTCGTATGTTATCAACAATACTTTCACCTACAGAAGGGACTGCAACAATCGGAGGTTATGACATAAGAGACAATCCTCTTGAAGTAAGATCTCAGATAGGATTTCTTACGGGAAATACGGGACTTTACAGCCGTCTTACAGCAGTTGAAATGCTATATTATATAGGAAGTCTCTATGGTATGAATAAAGAAACATTAAAAAGAAGGTGTGAAGAAGTAAGTGAACTTCTTGATATGAACAAATTTTTACATCGTAAATGCGGACAGCTTTCTACAGGACAGAGACAAAGAATTTCCATTGCAAGAACTATTATCCATGATCCACCTGTATTATTCCTTGATGAACCGACTCTGGGACTGGATGTCATGACAGGCAGAACAATCATATCATTTATAAAAAAAGCAAGAGAACAGGGTAAAGGTATACTGCTTTCAACTCATGAAATGGAAATAGTAGAAAAACTGGCAGATAAAATATGTCTCGTCCATATGGGACATGTTATTGCATCGGGAACACTGGAAGAACTGAAAGAAAAAACAGGGGAAAAATATCTGGATGACGTATTTTTATCATTGATAGAAGAGGATAACGGGAAAATAAATGAGATGGCCATTCAATCTAAGAACAATTAGTATAATTTTTAAAAAAGAAATGAAAGATACCCTGAGAGACAGGAATATTCTTATTTCACAGTTCCTCCTTCCTCTTGTGCTTTACCCTCTTGTAGTTATTATTACATCATCGCTCTTTACGGGACAGATAAAAAAAGCAGAAGACAGTATCAGCAGGGTATATATATTTAACGGTATAAAATCTCCCATGCTTTCTGATACAATAAGAAGAACTCCCCTTATGAAAGAAGTGGATTTGAAAAATCCATTTAAAATGCTTTCAGAAGGCAAAGTGGAACTTATCATATTTATTCCTGATGATTATACCGAAGATCCTGACAGTAACAAAAGTTTCGAACTGAAATTTCATTATAATTCTACCAATGAATTATCAATGATGGCAAGAAACAGAATTGATGAAGTACTTAAAACCTATAATGACATACTTGTAAAAAATCGACTCAAATACAGAGCATTATCTGTATCCCTTATAAATCCACTTAAAATGTCATCTGAAACAGTATCTACAAAAAAAAGAGAAATAGGATCTATGATAGGAGGCATTTTGCCGTTTTTAATAATACTCTTTACTATTACGGCAGGATTTCTTCCCGCTCTTGATGTAATTGTAGGAGAGAAGGAAAGAGGCACTCTTGAAACACTTCTTGTGAGTAAAATAACAAAAAGCGATATTATTATAGGGAAATTTATGGCTGTATGGGCTACGGCTCTTATGTCTACATGCCTCCATCTTCTGAGTTCTACCGTTACCTTTGCAACACTTGCCCAGGAAGCTCTGGCAAAATTGCCCATTTCTTTTACATGGACAGCCTTTATGGCAGTAATTTTCCTGATGATTCCCCTTACGGGATTTGTCTGTTCTGCCATAATGGCCGTGACAATGGTAGCAAAAAGCTATAAAGAAGGTTCAAATTATCTGTCCGCCCTTACGCTTCTTATGTTCATGCCCCTTTCAATTATTTTCTCGCCAAGCATGAACGCTACGTATGCAACATCTATAGTGCCTATATTCAATGTATCAATTCTATTCCGCGATATATTAAAAGGAGATTTTAATGCAGGTCATACGATAGTTACATTTCTTGCAACATTTTTATATACGTCTCTCATACTGTGGATAGCACTGAAATTATTCGAGCAGGAAGATATTCTTTTCAGAGAAACAGTCGATGTTTCCATGCCTCATTTTTTATCAAAACAGAAATTAACAAGACAAGGAAGATTTCCGTCTCCTTCGGAAGCTTTTGTGCTTATATGCGTAATCTTTATCCTCTTCTTTTTCCTGGGATCAAGGTTTAAAGATTTAGGGCTTATCGGAGGGGTATACATGATTCAATTACTTCTCATATTCAGCCCATGTATTATATTTTTATATTTCTGGAAATATGATATTAAAGAAATACTCAGAATAAGAGGATTTTCCATAGGTACCATATTTATAGCCATATTGCTCGGCCTGTCCGGTATGGTAGTTACCATGCAGATTTCAGCTCTTCAGAATATATTCTTCCCATTCCCTTCTGCAGAAAAAGTTCTCGGCCCATTACTGGATGTCCTGAAAAGCAAAAACGGGATGCTGGATTTCATTATTAAATTTTCTATGATTGCCCTTCTTCCTGCCCTCTGTGAAGAAACACTCTTCAGGGGAGTCCTTCAGTCAACACTGGAAAAGCATTTAAAAAACAAGCTTCATGCCATAGTTTTTACAGCAATAGTATTCGGGGCATTTCATATGAGCCCCTACAGATTTATTCCTACCATGATTATAGGACTTTATCTGGGATATCTTGCTCAGAGAAGTAAAAGTATTTTCCCCGGCATGTTAGTTCATGCCATAAATAACGGTCTTGTTTATATTGCTATTTATTTTATGCCGGAAAATGATCCCGGCACAAAATGGCTACTGGAAGAAGGTTCTTTTCTACCATTTTATATCTTTATTCCCGGTATGGTCGTATTTATAATGTGTATATATCTTTTGAAAAGATTTTATTGTGACATCGTGACGCGTGACGCGTGACACGTATCAGTTTATTCACATGTTAGATTGATTTATACCTGTGTCAATGTTATAATTGGTGAATGGTAAAGGGATTTTATTAAATACTTAACTGGTTAATATACATTTCTCATAAACTATCAACATAGAAATCTCGCGTCACGCGTCACGCGTCACGCGTCACGAATCAAAGGAGGTTTTATATATGCTCGGCCCCATATCTTCCAAACAAAAACCGGCAGAACACAGTACATTAAAATCACAGAAAGAGGAATCTATAGAGTTACCCCGTGACAGTGTATTACTGCAGGGTAATACTAATAAAGAAGAACCGTTTCTCCAGAAAATAAAACAGCCCTCGGCAGGTAAAGCAGATGCAAAACCTTTTAAATTTGCCTCTAAATATACAGTGCAGGAAATCATGTCAGACCCTGTTAAGGCAAAAGCCTTCGAACAGGATTACCTCAAAGGTGAAGGTGAATATTTCTCCCTGGCAAGAGATAAAAAAACAGGGCTCATATTTGACGGGTTTAATCTGGATGAAAAAACGGGACAGATTAAAGATGTACGTTTCTGGAGTGCTCCTTCAAAGGAATCTCTTGACATAGGCTTATGTATTAAAGCACTGGAGGGAGATAAAAAAGCTGCTCTTGTAGTATCAAAGGACAATCCCTGTATGGCAAAACAGGTGGCAGCAGACATATTAAAAAAGAAAATGGACAGTTATATGGATTTCCACAAAAAAAATCCAGGTTACGGAGGATTTCTGCCATGGATTTATATAAAAGACGAAGTCACCCCTGCCGGTGACTGGGTCGGTGCTATACCGGGCCTTGATAACGGAGAATGGGTCTGGAGCGTTCTTTCGGCAGAAAGAGCTTTAAGAAAATCAGGAATGACAGAACTGGCCGATAAATACAAAGAATATTCAGATCTGCTTACATCGAAACTGGGAAAGATATTTTATGATAAAGAAGCGGGGAAAATAAGGGCAGATGTCCAGGTTGTAACCCCTGAGTCCGCAGATACGGAATATAAAACAAGTAAAAATATTCCCGGCAAATGCGATTACCTGGGAGATTTCCACGAAGGGCTCATGTTAATACTATTTGTATCACTTTTCGGTAAAGATATTTCAGAAGATGATCAGAAGAAAATATGGGGAAATGTCCATACAAAAAGAGTGGAACATAAGCATGGCACCACCTGGGAAGCATGGTGCGGTTCAGCCCATGAAAGCTGGGCCTATCTGTTCCTTCCATTCCGTGACATACCTGAATATAAAGATCTGTTCAGGATAAGAGAAGAAATAAGGACACAGAATGCGGCAGAAAGAGGCTATCCCGGTCTGGGAGCTTCCACAAACGAGCCGGGAGGAACAGGGTATCTATCTGCATGCGGCATAGAAGGGATAGGCACAATGGAGCCTGTTCATAATGATAAATTTGCCATTTACGGCGTATTTCCCACCCTTCAGGAATGTGCAGGTAAAACAGAAGGTAATCATGGAATGGCATGGCTTCTGAATATGTTGAAAGCAAATAAAATGCAGGGGCCTCTCGGAGGAGGAGAATCTGCTACAAATGACGGGAAGAAAGCATGCTGTGTAAAAACAGTGGACGGCACATTCCCAAATCTTCTTGCAATGACGGGTGGCCTTGAACATGAAATGGCAGATGTGCTGAAAGATTACGGTATATATGATAAATTTATACATATTATGGAAAGTAAATATAAAGAAGCTTTTGGGACTGAACCGCTTAAAGAGCCGAAAGGACTTGCTATTCCTTCTGTTTCTGTCCCGACTGACGGTTCAGGCGATTATATATAATCGTGACGCGTGACGCGTGACGCGTGACGCGTTAAATATAAAGCTTATTAATAAGAACTGTCCCGTTTTCGGGACAGTTCTTTACGTTTAATCGTCAAGAATAATATCCAGGCCGTAAAGCAGAGAAACTGCTTCGGGGAGGGAAAATTTTGCTTTTTTTATGTCGTTTAATGTAGCATTTATATTATAATTACTGGATCCTGTAAAATCTGATTTACCGAGCATTGTTCTGACAAAAAGGCTATCTGTAAAATCACTGCGACACATATCTGCTCCTGACATGTCGGAATCTCTGAAATCGACATCTTTTGCAACACATTCTTTAATATGGATTTTCTGTAATTTCAGCCCTGTGAAGGTAGAATGACTTATAAGACAATTAAAAAAATGCACGGGAGAATAACGGTCTTTTTCTTTATATAATGCTTCACTCCAGTTGACTCCTATTATTTTGGAATACTTAAATACAGTACTTACAAAAGAAGAATATTTTATTTTCAAAAGGCTCAGGTCACAGTGAATAAAAGTACAGTTTAAAAATCTGCACTTTCTAAATATTGTTTCACTGAAATCACATTTTTCAAAGACACAATCATCGAATTCTTTTGAACCAATTTCTCTGTGCGATAAATCCAGAGCTTTAAAGCTCGTTTCTGCATAATCTGTTTCCGTTAAATCCATCAATAGATTTCTCCTTAAAGCCTATCCGAAAAGTCGATATATATAATTTCAATCCTCTATAAAAATCTCCTTTTTATATAAAATCACCTGTCATTTTTAAATGCAATCAAAAAAAACTTCTTGACAGATTACATTTTATGGAGTATATTTTAATATTATACTATTTTTAATTATGGAGAGTATAAGATGAACGGATCAATCTATATACTGCCCGAGGAGGGATATAAATATGACAGATAAATTATACAGCTATGCATCTAATAGAAGCGCATGTCCTTTCCAGGGGGTTGATCTGTACATGTTCATACAAAACGAAACGATAGGAGGCTCGAGTCCGCCTCTATAAATAAAATCTCTGAAGCTACGTAAAGCCCACTATCGTTCGATAGTGGGCTTTAAATTTTGGGTAAAAAAAGGGGGAGCAGTTATGAATAAGGCCATAAAATGCACAGGAATAACGAAATATTTCTATCAGGCCAGAAAAAATGAAAAAACCACATGGAATATTTTCGAAAAATTCAAAAAAGGGGAACAAATCAGGGTTTTAAACGGAATAACCTTCAATGTAAGGAAGGGAGAAATATACGGAATTCTCGGCCCCAATGGTTCGGGTAAATCAACCCTGATAAGGATCATTTCTACACTTCTCCTCCCTGATGAGGGGGAAGTGACAGTTTACGGTCTGAATGTAGTAACAGACTGTTATAAGGTAAGGCATCTTATAAACAGAGTATCTGTAGAGGCAGCTTTCTTTAAAAAACTGACTGTTATGGAAAATATACTTTTTTCTGCAAGACTCTATGGTATGGAAGCAGGGAAAGCAGTAAACAAAGCTTCGGAAATATTAAAAGATCTGGATTTTTCCGAAGATAAAATAAATGAATCCGTAGAAGATTTATCGAGAGGGCAGCAGCAGAAGGTTGCCATAGCACGGGCTCTTCTTACGGAACCAAGGCTGCTTTTACTGGATGAGCCGACTACGGGACTGGATCCGAAAGCAAAAAAAGAAGTGCAGAAATTTATACTGGGAAAAATGAAAAACCAGAATGTCACAGTAATTCTTACGACTCATGATATGGAGGAAGCAGATAAGCTCTGTGACAGAATAGCTATTATCAAAGACGGACATTTTATAGCAGAAGATACGCCTCAAGGGCTGAAAAGAAAAAGCGGAGAAAACAAATCCGACATAAGCCTTGAAGATGTATTCCTGCAACTGACGGAAGAAGTGGCAGCTTAATTTGCGTGACGCATGACGCGAGGAGAATAACCGTTCTAATAATTTGTCAGAGTTATTTTTTTACAGTCTCTTAATTTGTGTGACCCGTGACGCGTGATGCGTAATACGCAGATTATAAACCCGTCACGCGTTACGCGTTACGCGTTACGAAATAAAGTGATAATAAATATAAAGGAGAGTGATAACTATGATTTCAGCTATATTAATCAAAGAATGTAAAGCATCCTATGCCTTTGTGGAACGATATGCCAATATGATAAAACATTACCTGGAATGGGAAGTAGTGTTTATCATATACAGTATAGTAAATACACTGACCATAGGTCTTATAGGGGTAGAAAGCGGCGACCCATCGAAAGTGCTTTATCTTGTTATGGGAGCAATACTATGGGGGTATTTATCCATACTCTTCCATGAAATAGGCCAGTCCATATCATGGGAGCGATGGGAAGGAACTATTGAATATACCTTTATGGCTCCGATACACAGGATTACCCATCTTCTGGGTACCTGTATAGGGGCAAGTATTTACGGACTCATAAGAACAGTTCTGATTATAATAATAGTAGCGGTATTTTTTAATATAGATCTTCAGAAGGCAAACATAGCAGGTGCAATTCTTATACTTGCTCTTTCAGGTCTTTCATTTATAGGTCTTGGGCTTATGTCGGCAGTATTGCCTCTTCTGTCTCCTGAGAAAGGGCCTCAGGCAACACATATAATTCAGGCCATGATTTTACTTGTTTCAGGAGTCTATTATGATGTATCGGTACTGCCCCGGTGGGTTCAGCCACTGGCGTATCTTTCTCCTGCAACATATACACTGAAGGCTATGAGGCAGGCCATTATGGGAGGAGCAGGAATTTTAGAGTTAAAAAGCTCTATTATCTTACTCCTTATTACAGGTTTAATCACCATTCCTCTCGGTCTCATAGTGTTTAATATGGGAGAAAAATACGTTAAAAAGACCGGGAAATTAAAGAGGAACGGATAATCTGTCGTAAAGCGTGATGCGTGATGCGTGATGCGTTACGCGTCACGATTTCCTCTGAAAACCGAAAATTAGCTCTGTAAATATTTCTATTCCCTGTTCAATGACACTGTCATCAGGGAGAAATTTCGAATTATGCAGTCCCACTGTATTTCCTCTTCCTGTGCCGAGCCAGAACATAAAGGAAGGATAGTTATGTGAAATATATGAAAAATCTTCTGCTGTCATTTTATATCCGCAATCGATAAAATTGTATTTTTTCGAAAAAATTTTCTCTGCCATATCATACATGTTACTGTCTACAAGAACCTCGGGACATACTTCACCTTCTGTGAGCTTATAATCCACATCTGTCATTACCTTGATACCTTCAAGTATTCCTCTGAATTTCTGCAGATATTCACGGTTTTTCTTCAGGCTCAATGATCTTATGGCACATTCAGCTATTGCGTGGGCAGGTATGATATTTCTTACAGTTCCCGAAACAACCCTGCCTGTGCCATAAACAAAAGGTTCCAGAGGATTCAGGGGAATTCTATCAATCATATCCAGATAACTCCGCAAAGCATTCAGGGCATTTTTACCTTTCTGGGGGAAAGCTATGTGGGTATTTACGCCGAAAAATTCCACATTCAGTTCTATTGATGACGCAAAAAGTGCTCCCCCGGTAGAAGCTACGGTTCCCTCAGGATATTCGTCAATTACATGAAGGGCAAAAGCTCTGGCTATATTAAAAGAATCAAAAATTTTCGTATCCAAAAATTTCTTTGCTCCTGCTCCGAGTTCTTCTGCAGGCTGAAACAAAAAGAGGATGTTTTGCTCTATCCTGTGTTCTACAACATATTGTAAAAAACCGTAAAGAATTGACGTATGAACATCATGACCGCAGGCATGCATGAAATTATTACAGGATTTAAAGGGACAGTCTGTTTCTTCTTTCACCGGAAGGGCATCAATATCTGCTCTGAAGAGAAAAAATTCTCCGTCATTTATGCGATATTCCACAATACATCCTGTTTGAAGAGGAGTATGAATTTTAAGAACCGGAGCTTTCAATTCGGAGATGTTATCAATCAGAAGTTTTGTCGTATTAAATTCCTGAAAAGAAAGTTCAGGATTTTGATGTATTATATGGCGAAGTTCTATCGGTGTAATCATAAAATCCTCCTTAAAATCGTGACGCGTAATGCGTAATAGGCGTTTAAATAAACGCCCCTGCAGATCACGTTTTACTGTCTAACTCATCAATAAATTCCTTATTTTTTCAACAATCATGTCAATCTCTTTATATTCAATATTTAATGGCGGAAGCAATCTTATTATGCTGTTATTTCCGACAAAATTTAAAAGGAGATTTTCTTCTTTAAATGCTTTATCCTTTAATTCCGGGTAAGCTTTATCCAGAACAACTCCTATCATAAGGCCGGTACCTCTCACTTCAATAATCTTTGACGATGTTATATTACCGAGAAGTTCTTTAAAATAAATGCCTTTTTTAGAAACATCTTCAAGGAGTTCCGGCACATGTTCCATAAGAAATCTTCCTCCTGCCATGGCAACAGGGTTGGGTGCAAATGTAGAACCATGGTCGGCACCTTTTAAAATTTCCGACGTTTCTCCCAGGAATATGGCAGCACCCAGGGGGAGTCCACCTCCCAGAGATTTTCCTGCAGTAATTATATCAGGTTCAAGATTAAAATTCTGATATGAATAAATATGTCCTGTTCTTCCGAGACCTGCCTGAATCTCATCCATAACAGTTATATATTTAAAGGTTTTCCTGTATTTCATCACAGCATCGGCAAAATCCCGACTCACAGGAACTATTCCGCCCGAACCCTGAACAGGTTCCAGAAACACTGCCGCCACCTGTTTCCCGTATCTGGTCATATAATCTTCGAGTAATTCCGCATCGTTAAACATAAGTTCTACTGTATCGGGAAGGAGAGGTAAAAAAGGTTCTTTTAAACTCTTAAATCCGTTCAGAGAAAGAGCACCCAGCGTTCTTCCGTGAAAAGCTTTAGAGAAATATATGATTTTATTTTTCCTTTCAGTTGAATTTTTCTTTACCGCCTTCAGAGCCGCTTCCGTTGCTTCCGTTCCGGAATTGGTAAAAAAGACTTTACCATCTTTCCCTGTGGCTTCTACCAGTTTACCTGACAACACGTCGAGGTCTTCATCTTTAAAATAATTGGACATATGCATATATCTGTCCATTTTATTTTTCATCTTATGTAATAACGGTTCATAAGAATGGCCCAGCGAGAGGACTCCTATGCCGGAAAATGTATCCGTATATTCTGTACCGTCTTTTGAATAGATATAAATACCTCTGCCTTTAGATACTTCTACAGGGAAAGGATTGTACAGTTTTAATGTTGACATATATATTGTTAAACTCCTTATTAAGAATCGTGACGCGTGACGCGTGGTTCGTGATAATCGTGACGCGTAACGCGTGACGCGTGACGCGTGGTTTCACCGGTACCGAGGGACCATCTATGGTCGCCCCTGCTGCTCACTACTCACTTTTCACTTTTCACTACCTACAATTGAAACTCCTTCACAAGCGCATCTACTGCCTGCTGTTTATAGGATTCCTCTACAAGACATGAAATCTTTATTTCCGATGTTGTAACAAGTGTTATAGGTATACCTCTAATGGCCTTAAAAAATCTGGATGCCACTCCACTCGATGATTTCATACCTGTTCCTACGACAGAAACTTTTATATAACCGGACTGATAGGTTATATTGCCATTAAACCCTTTAAGAAATTTGCTTAAAGCATTATTTAAAAATTCTTTTTTATCTTCCACTATGGTAAAGGAAACTGTAAGGCCTCCATCTGGTTTTATAATAGAAATCATATCTACATTGAGACCTTCCTTTGCCACACCTTCAAATACATTCAGGGCAAAATCATAATCGACTGACATATTTGTTATTGTAACCTGAGTCTGATTTTCCATTACTGATAATCCTGTGACTACAGGCTGTTCTATCATCATATCTTCCGAAACCACGTAACTTCCCTCCTCATCTGTCATGGACGAACCGCAGTAAATTGTGATACCAAATTTTTTCGCCACTTCTACTGAACGGCTGTGCAAAACCTTCGCTCCCAGACTTGCCATTTCAAGCATTTCGTCATAAGTAACATATTTTAATTTTTTGGCCTTCAGGTGTAATTTAGGATCTACCGTATATATTCCCGGCACATCGCTGTATATTTCACAGTTGACTCCCAGATCTGCTGCAAGAGCCACTGCAGATGTATCTGACCCTCCCCGTCCCAGAGTCGTAAGGTCACCATCTTCTGTAATTCCCTGAAATCCTGTAACGACCACTACATTATAATCGTTCAGGATGGAAAGTATTTTTTCTTTATTAAAAGATTTAATCCTTGCCTGAGTGTGATCATCTGTTGTCATGATACCTGCCTGAAAAGCATTCAGGGATATACTCTTAATATGTTTCGTATGAAGTGCCATAGAAAGTAATGCAGCAGAAACCTGTTCACCTGTTGTAAGAAGCATATCCATTTCTCTGCCTTCAGGATATTCCGTTATTTCTTTTGCAAGTTTTATAAGGTTATCAGTAGATTTTCCCATGGCAGAAACAACAACTACTACTCTGAAATTCTGCTGTATTTTTTTCTCTATTCTCCCTGCCACATTCATTATACGGGTTGTATCCGCAACAGAACTGCCACCGTATTTCTGGACTACTATATTCATAATATTGACTATAATCTCCTCAATTCTTCTATTAATTTTGTTTTTTCTCTTGTTTTCTCATCCACTACTTTAATAACTTTCGCAGGAACTCCTGCCACAACAGTAAAAGGTTTCACGTCGGAAATAACCACGGAACCTGCTGCAACAACAGCTCCTTTACCGACTGTTACTCCTTCAAGTACAACTGCATTTGCTCCCATAAGAACATTATCTTCTATAACACTTGATTTTTCGCTGGGAGGTTCTATAACTCCCGCAATGACAGAACCTGCTCCTATATGGCAGTTTTTGCCTACAATGGCTCTTCCTCCTATGACGACATTCATATCTATCATAGTTTTTTCACCAATGGAAGCGCCTATATTTATTACGGCTCCCATCATTATGACCGCTCCGTCGCCTATATCCACATGATCTCTTATTATTGCTCCCGGCTCTATTCTCGCATTGTATTTACTCAGGTCCGCAAGAGGTATGGCAGAATTCCTGCATGGTAATTCATGTTTATATTTCTTTATGAAATGCTTATTTTTCTCATAAAATTCCTGAAATTCAGAAAGTTCACAGAATAGTACCCCCGAATCTTTACCTCCTATAAACTCTAAAGAGGCAAAATCTATTTTATCCAGTTCTCCCGAAAGATACACCTTCATCGGAGATTTCCTGGGTGCCTGTGCAATATAGTTTATTATTTCGTAAGAATCCATCATAAGTTAATTCCTCCTTTTTTAAGCGTGACGCGTAACGCGTGGTTTCGTGATGCGTGATGCGTAATGCGTGATGCGTAATGCGTGATGCGTAATGCGTAATGCGTAATGCGTGTTTTTACCTGGTACCGGTCGAACACAGGGGTTCGCTTTTCACTACTCACTACTCACTACTCACTACTCACTACTCACTACTCACCACACAACAGTGGCAAAATAATCATCAAAAGTCTCTCTTCTTCTTATTAATTTCACCGAGCCATCTTCCTTTAACACAAGCTCTGGAGACCTCAGTTTACCGTTATAATTAAATCCCATGGCATGACCGTGAGCACCTGTATCATGAATTACTATTATATCGCCTGTGTCAATAGAGGGTAAGACCCTGTCTATGGCAAATTTATCATTATTTTCACAGAGAGAGCCTGTAATATCGTATTTATGAGTGGCCTCATTCTGTTCTTTTCCCATAACTGTTATATGATGATAGGCTCCGTAGATAGCGGGTCTCATAAGGTCTGCCATAGTGGCATCAAGACCTATGTAATTTTTATAAATTTCTTTCTTATGTATTACCTTCGATACAAGATAACCATAGGGCCCTGTTATAAATCTTCCGAATTCAGTAAATAATTTAAAAGGTTTTATATTGTCTTTTATTATAAGATCTTCATAAAGGTTTTTTACATGTTCCGATATATGTTTCAGCTCAAGAGATTTTTCCTCAGGTTTGTAAGGTATTCCAAGACCTCCTCCAAGATTGACAAAATCAATCTCTATTGAAAGTTCTTTGAAAATTTCAACGACCAGTTCAAACATCATTTTTGCAACTTCAATAAAACACCGTCCGTCAAGTTCGTTTGAAACTATCATTGTATGAAGGCCGAATTTTTTTACGCCTTTATCTTTCAGAATCCTATATCCTTCGAAAAGCTGTTTTTTCGTGAAACCGAATTTGGCGTCTCCCGGCTCGCCTATGATATTATTCCACATAGCAAAAGCTCCAGGATTATAACGTAAACATATGTTAGAAGGTATATATAAATGCTTCTTTAAAAAATCTATATGTGTTATATCATCCAGATTAATTATGGCACCCATGTTCATGGCTTTTTCATATTCTTCACAAGGTGTATTGTTTGATGAAAACATAATATCTTCATCTGACACATTGCATTTTTCCGCAAGCATAAGTTCTGCCATAGAACTGCAGTCAAGGCCGCACCCTTCCTCTTTCAGAATATCCAGTATGTAAGGAGTGGGAGTTGCTTTTACCGCAAAATACTCCTTGAAGTCACACCAGGAAAAAGCTCTGAGAAGATTTCTTACATTTTCCCTTATACCTTTTTCATCATATATATAAAACGGTGTGCCGTATTTCTCTGCTATTTCATGTATTTGTTCCTTATTAAAAGGCAAAATTTTCAAAACGAATCCTCCCTACTATAAAATAAATGATAATAATTCTCCATATTAACCATATAACCTTTATTTAGATAACAATAAATATGTTTGAATCCTTTTACATATTTCTACATCTAAAATGTAAAAGAAAAATAAGGAGGAACATGTATTATGGATAAAAAAGCATTTATAAATGCAAAAAGTATTTATATGGTGTCAGGAGGTTTTCTGTTCGGGCTGTTTACTGCAATAATCCTTGTTTATATGTTAATGCCGGCGATGATGATTAACGTACATGAAAGTAAATATTCCTTTAAAGAAACCATATCAAGACTGGAAAAAGCTATAGAAAATAAAAACTGGGAACATCCCGGAACAAGAAATCTACAGAAATCTATTACTAAAGCCGGAATTGATTTTTCTAAAAAAGTTGTACTAATTGAACTATGTCAGCCGGAATATGCAAAAGATATACTCACTGATAATACACACCTTGCAACACTGATGCCATGTGCTTTTGCAGTATATGAAGGAAAAAATGGTAACGTTTATATTTCAGGAATGAATACAGGACTTATGGGTAAAATGTTTGGAGGAAAAATTGCAGAGGTAATGGGTGAAAAGGTATCAAAAGATGAAGAAATTATACTTTCGTCAGTTTTAAATTAGAAATAAAATTCAGAAATCAGAGGTTTATTGTAAGGAATAGAATGAACTTAAAGCCCTGCAGGCGCTTAAAGCCCTGCAGGCGAATTGTTTAAAGTTGATGGTAATAGACATACTAAAAAATCATCCCTTATAAATCCTTACCTGGTTCATCTCCCGTCGTACCATACGAAAAGCTCTTTTTTCTGCTTCATACATAATTTTTTCTTCATCAAGAGTCGTGAGATTACCTTTATCAAGCAATAATTTTCCGTCACATATAACATATTCTATATCGGCAGGATGGGATGTATAAACTATATTTGCTTTCACATCATGACATGGAGTCCAGTAAGTTTTTTTCCTGTTAAAAAGAATTATATCTGCCGGTGCCCCTTCTTTTATGACACCGCTGTCTTTAAATCCCATAAGAGAGGCAGAACCGGCGGTTGCAAGGCGCAGAATTACATCATTCGGGAAAGATGCAGGATCTCCTATAAGGTTTTTATGTACAAGTCCCGTAAGTCTCATGACTTCAAGCATATTCAGATCATTATTAGATGCGGGCCCATCTGTTCCGAGGCCGACTTTTACTCCTCCCTTCAGAAGTTTATCAAGGGGAGACATACCCATAGCCAGTTTCATATAGGTTTTTGGAGTATGTGCCACATATACTCCTTTTTCCGAAAGTATTTTTATATCTTTATCCGATACTGATATACAGTGAGCACTTATACAGTGAGAATCAAAAACGCCTGTATTTAAAAGATGTTCTACAGGACTTCTGCCGTATTTTGCCATAGATACAGAAACCTGTTCTTCAGATTCCGAAAGATGAAGATGAATCCCTGTATTTAATTCCCTTGCTTTATCTGCCACAAGGGCAAGGAAATCAGGAGGACACATATATGGAGAATGGGGGCCTATGACACATTTAATTCTTCCTTCACATGAATTATGATATTCTCTTATAAAAGACAGTGTATCTTCAAAGGTTTTCTTACCCACTTCCCCGTCCTGACCGATACCGAACTGACACCATGCAAGAGTGGCTTTCATACCTGCTTCAGAAACTGCTTTTGAAACCATATCCATATAAAAATAATGATCACAGAATCCCACTGTGCCAGATCTTATCATTTCACAACATGCAAGAGCACTTCCCCGGTAAACATCTTCCGGCTCCATCGCAGATTCTGCAACCCAGATCTTCTCATTGAGCCATCTGTCAAAAGGAAGATCCTCTGCCCAGCCCCTTTCAAGAGTCATGGCTGAATGACAGTGGCTGTTAAAAAAAGCCGGAAGAGCAATATAATTGTGTCCGTCAATAACCAGTTCAGGCGTAAAACCTTCCGGCATTGTTCCGATTGAAAGAATATGTTTCCCTTTAATCGCTATATCTGCATTACTCAGAATATCATTCTCTTCGTTAAGAGTTATGGCTGTAACATCTTTTATTAATATTGACATAAAAACACTTCCTGAAAATAAAATAAGATTGGAGATTCGATAAAAATCGAATATTTCCTTTAAATTAAACAGGGGGCACTTTCGTGCCCCCTGTTTACATAGTATTACTTAGAAGTAAGGGAACATTGGGTACATTCCCATGCCTAGTCCCATACCCAGGCCCATTCCGAGTCCCATTCCGAGTCCTCCCAGACCCATTCCGAGTCCCATTCCGAGTCCTCCCATACCCATACCCATACCCATACCGTATCCTCCGAACATAAGTCCGCCGAACGGTATGCCGGACATCATAATAGAAGCCATGGAGAAAGCATTTAACGTATTATAATAATTATTAAGAGCTATAGGATCAATAGTCGGAGCAGCATTATAAAGTGCGCCGCAGTAAGGTGCTCCTACAGAGGTCATATTATTATTCATCTGTCCTCCGTACATAGAAGCATTGCGGAAGCACTGATCTGCTTCAACATTATTTCCCAGAGCCTTGAGTATAGTTCCTTTACCCTTCCAGGCAGAGGCATACTGGGGGTTTCTCTCGAGAGCTTTATTATAGCAGTCAAGAGCTTCACCTGTCCTGTTCTGTTGTTCCAGTGCAAGTCCTTTGCTGTACCAGCCTTCTGCTTTACCGGGATTGAGTGCTATAGCCTGGTCATAAAAAGCCATAGCATCATAAGGTTTCTGTGCACGATGGGATGCAACTCCGTCATACATAACACTGTTATATTTAGCATCTACATTATTCGGATCCATTCTCAATGCTTCGTCTATACATGCCTTTGCATCGTGGAAATTGCCCTGTCTGAGAAGCATCATACCTCTCTCATTAAGAGAAGCCAGTTGCTGTGCTACCTGAGGGTTAATGGTATTACCTGTATTGGCATGCTTGAGAGAATCGGCTCTCTTTAAACATGCATCTGCTTCAGCATATTTACCCATATCCTGAAGGAGTAAACCTTTTTCCTGCCATGCTCCAATATGGTTCGGATCGAGTGAAATAGCCTTATCAAAAGATGCCAGTGCATCATCAAATCTCTTATCATCGGCACTGAGGGCTATTGCCCGTCCGAACCATGCATCTGTATTCTTCGGGCTTATTTCCAGAAGCCTGTCGTAATAAGGCACAGATTCGCCGAATTTACCCTGATTATGTAAGGTCTTTGCCATGTTCTCAAGGGCAAAAGTATCATTGGGAGCAATCTTGAGGGCATTTCCAAAAGCTTCAAGGGCTGCTTCTTTATTACCTGCTCTGAGAGCATCTGTTCCTCTGTTATTATAACCGGTAACAGCTTTTATCTGTTCTGCATCAAGTGCACCTGAAGCACTGCCGGAAAGCTTTGCTATCTGTTCTTTAGCGAAGCTATTATTCGGGTCAATCTTCAGAGCATTGTTAAAAGCTGCAAGAGCTCCTGCTTTATCGCCTGACTGTAGAGCGTCTGTTCCTCTGTTATTATAATAGTTAGCGGCTTTTGCTTCATCTGCTCTGGTACCGGCATCAATCTTTTCAGCCCCTGTTTTATCAACATCTTTAAGTTCTTTCGGCTCTGCTTTTTGTTCAAGGGTTTTCATAGGTTCAGCCTTGAGATCTTCCAGATCCGGTTCTGCATTCTTATCAGGAATAGATGTTTCTACAAGTTCAGTTGCTCCTTTACCTGTTTCAATCTGAGCAAGAGGTTTCAGATGTTTCGTATCGGAAATATCCTTCATAGGAGTTGCCTTCGCATTGCCATGTAATGCTTTTGTACCTTTTACCGGCTTCATGGCAGTGCTTTTTGCTTTTTTTGTCTGATCGGTTTCATCTACAAGAGTCTTTGCAATTTCTTTCGAATTTTTAAGGGCTTTTGTAGATATACCGGTCTTTTGCTGAAACTCTTTCAGATCAGCGGCAGCTTCTGCAGCATCCTGACGGGGTGTGGATTTCTTAATCTTATCAATCTTTTCGAGTTTTCCCGAATCCACCTGCTGTCCGTCACCCATACCGTCTCTCTCGAAATCTCTCTGTTCTTTCCTTGTAACAGTCTGAGCTTTAAGCTTTTTCTCTTCTGTAAGTTCCATAGCCATTCTATGGGCTTCATCGGAAGCTTTTCTGGATTCCTTCGCAGTAGCAGTAAAATTCTCTACATCTGTATGATCAGCTACAAGCTGAAGCCTTTCTTCTGTCTCTTCCTTATCAGTGCTGGCAACCTTGTTAAATTCGGAGAGTTTCACTTCTCTGGGAGGTTTAGAAATTTTCCCTGAGAACTTGTTTTCATGAGAGCTTGCGATCTGCTGTGCTTTTCCTCTTACAGAAGGTCTTGTGAATTTCGGCATCTGCTCAAGCTGTGTCTGTTTCTTTTCCATTTCGGAATCAGTTCCGCCTGAGCTCTGGAAAGCGCCGCTTCTCTGGGCAGCTTCTTTCGATTCTTTAGCTGTTGCCTGAAAAGTTCCGGGGAAAAACTGCCCTGGCTTTTGCTGTGTTTTTTCTCCTTTTACCTGTTCTTTTCCGGGAGTTTTCACAGCTGTTCCGCCATGAAAATTACCTTTAAGTTTAAATTCCTTCGCCTGTTCTCTGAGAAGATCAAGCTGCTTCATATTGGCATCTTTCTTTTCCTTCTCATCTTTGGGAACAAAAGCTTCACTGCCAAGAGTACCTGTTCCTTCACTCTTTTCTTTTTCTTTTTTCTTCTTGGCTTCTTCCTGTTTGGAGGCTTCGTCTGACTTTTCCGCGCCTTTCAACTTCTGGCTAAGGTTTTCGCCTGCTCTTTTGATCTGCTGCTGACCTTCCTGGGTTGTCTTTGCACTTCCGGCCGCACCTGCTCCCAGAGTCTGCATATTTTTCATTATGGAAGCGCTGTCAAATTTGCCGCCTACTCCACCTACCATATCTATCACTCCTTATTTAGTTAGAATGGAATGACTCTACTTTTATATCATAAAAAAAGATAGATCAATTTCACTTTATTATATCACAGTTTAAAATTTATATTTAAATAATTTGTTAACTTTATGTTAAAATTCTGTTAAAAAAAGGAATATAAAGATGTAATAGAGAATTTATGTAGTGAGTAGTGAGTAGTGAGTAGTGAGTAGTGAGTAGTGAGTAGTGAGTAGTGAAAAGTGAACCCCTGTGTTCGCCCGGTACCAGGTAAAAACACGCATCACGCATCACGCATCACGACGCTAAAACATATAAGAATCCTCAATAAAAATCCTCAATCAGGATAAGCATTCAGCTCTCGCGGGACTCTTGTGAAGATCTCAATAAAAAGTCTCAGGGAGAGTGATTCTCGTGAAAAACAAAGGTATAACCCTTATAGAAGTGCTCATTGCTACAGGACTTATGGGCATACTTCTTTCCATGACAGGCCTTATATGTGTTGATGGCATAAGAGCCTTTCATAGAAGCAGGTTTCGACTTACAACACAGCAGGAAGCCACTATGGCAACAGACAGACTCTGCAGAGAACTGAATGAAACCCACTCGGATACCATTACACTTATTTATTCAGTAGAAAACGGCGGAAGTAACACCGAATTCGACGCCGTCTCTTTCGGCACCCCTAAAGATAATGACGAAGCGACGGGGAATATAAAGACAAACATGGCAACAGGACGTTTTGAATGGGAAAGATTTATAGTTTATTCCAAAAAAGTGGGAGAAACAGATGTATACAGAACCATTCTTAATAAACAGAGCCCTTCCGGCATTAATATTCCGTCACCTCTGTCCGAAAATATAGTAAAAAATGGAATAAAAGACATGCTCGGTTCAGGTATAAGAACATCTCACAGGAAAATGGCCAGAGACATATATAATATAAGTTTCATGGAACAGAAAATAGGCTCTGCCGTTCATGGTATAAAAGTAAAAGTTATTTCCAGAGTCGTGGCAGGGAAAGACGATGCAGGTAATAAGACTTATGAGACGGCAGAACTTGTCACTTTTATAAGGCCATGGAAATAGGGAGATGCGTAATGCGTAATGCGTGATGCGTGATGCGTGATGCGTAATGCGTAATGCGTGATGCGTGATGCGTAATGCGTGATGCGTGATGCGTAATGCGTAATGGGCCTTTATTTAACCGCCCCTCCCGGTCACTGGTCACTGATAACTGCTCACTATCCAAGCAATTCCTTTACTACTCCGGCGTATTCATTCCTTACAGACAGGTCTTCATCCTTAAGACCTGTGTTCAGATACGGAAGTAATTTATCAGTATCATAGCGTTCTGACAGTGAAAGAATCATTTTTACTGCCATAGTTCTTATCGACGGCTCTAAATCTTTCTGAAATTTTTCTATATATGAAAAAATCAGTCTGTCTTTCCTGCCGTAACGTTCAAGTATATGGACAGGTAAACTTATGACAGCTTTTTTATCTACCTTAATCTCAGGAGGTATTTCCTCATAAGAAAGAACAGAAAGCTCCGGGAAAGATCTTTCAATAAATTTCCTGAAAGCCGGCCTTATACAGGAAGAACATAAAATCATCGGCAGACGATTTCTTCCATCAAAGGCATCTGAATGTTCTTTAACAGAGGAAAGAATAAATTCTCCTGTTTCATTATCAATTGCCGGTAAATTTCCTTTAAGCGAACCGGCAAGAATTCGTTCCAGTTCTCCGTCAATCGTTACAACCTGTATGGTTCCTTCTTCATCCTGAAATGGTCTGCAAATAACACGACTGAGGGATTGACGGACATATTCCGTTAAAAGCTCTATATCTCCTGTAACGGGAACATATTCCCTCAGGGTTCTCATTATAAGAGACAGGTCTTTTATAGAAACATGCTCTTGAAGCAGATTTTTAAGGATTCTATGAATTTCGATAATTCTGAAGATTTTCGGATAAGTTTCTTTTACAAGTATGGCATCATCTTTTTTCAAATGCTCCATAAGATCTGCAACTTCATTATAATCCAGCAAGTCACAGGCATATTTGACTATAATTTTTTCAAGATGGAGGGCCATAACATCAGGAGAGTTAAAAACACTGCAACCCGATTTTTCTGCTTCTTCCCTCAGGGCAGGGGTAATCCACATAGCCGGTTTCCCGGAATAAGGAGCAAAACACTCCTGTCCTTTAAGAGTTTTCAGGTTACTTTCAGTTCCCGTAACCATAAATTTATTTAATATAACTTCTCCTTTAGCCACTTCAATATCCCTGACCTTAATCAGATACTCGTTCGGCTTTAATTGTAAATTATCTCTGTATCTGATAGGAGGTATGATAAAACCAATATCTGCAGTCAGCTTTTTCTTTATTAAAGAGACACGGTCAAAAAGTTTTCCTCCCTGATTTTTATCAACCAGTGAAATGAGCCCCCGGCCAATTTCTACAGCGAGCAGATCTACCTCCATTGAAAATCCCTGAGGGTTATTTACTTCTACTTTCTCACAGGCTTCTTCATTCTGTTTTCTGTATGGCTTCCGGCAGAAGGAAAATATTTTATTCAGGTCTTTTACATGCTCTGTTTCCGTCCTATTTTCAAAGATTTTCTTTATTGTTTCTGCAGATTCGAGCCGAACATCCCTGTCATCATCTGTAAGTCCTCTGTTAAGATAATCCAGTAATAGCTCCGGGTTATATTTATCCATAATGGAATCAATCATTTTTATTGCCGTACATCTTATAGAAGGATGAGAGTCTTTCTGAAATTTCTCCACATAAGAAAGAAGCAATTTTTCTCTGTTATTGTATCTGTCAGCTATTTCATCCGACAGGGTCAGAGCAGCTATAGTATTTAACTTTATTCCGCCATGTATTTCATCATAAGAAAGAACAGCAAGTTCGGGGAAAGATTTTTCAATAAGTCTCCTCAATATTAATCTTACCTGAGAAGAACATACAATTACGGGTACAGGAGATACGGTGTTAATGCTCTTTATCTGTTCTTCAAGACAGTCAATAAGAGCCTCTTCCCTTACAGACCGAATTTTGAATTTATCACCGTGTTTTTTTTCTTTTAAAGAGAGAAGAATTTTTTCCAGTTTTTCCTCAACAGTTATTACAGTAATCGTATTATTATCATCTTTATATACTCTGCATATGACATGACATAAAGACTGACGGACATATTCCGCCAGGCTGTCAGTATCTTTTACAACAGGGGCATAATATGCCATAGTCTCCATTATGGTAACCATATCTCTTACAGAAATTCCTTCTCTGATGAGGTTGTAAAGAACTTCATAAATTTCCTGCAATGTAAAGAATTTCGGATAAATCTCTTCAACTAAAAGGTGGTTATAAGTTCTGACATCTTCAATAATCTTCAATACAATATGATAATCCAGCATTTCAAAGGCATATTTCCTTATAGCTTCCGTAACCTGTGTGCTTATAACACTCACAGGGTCAAAAATCATTGTCCCCGCTCTTTCCGCTTCTCCACGTTGACTGGCAGTAATCCAGACTGCAGGCATACCATATGTAGGCTCAAGGACTCTCGGTCCTTCAAGTGTGACAAGATTTTTTTCCGGCCCTATTGCAAGATATCTATCCGGTATGACTTCTCCTTTTGCAATGACAATATCCCTGATCTTAATAATATAACTATTGGATTTCAGATTATTATTATCTTTGAACCTGACACCGGGAAGCAGTAAACCCATCTCCAGAGCAATATGTCTTCTTATGGAAGTGGTAAGATCAAGCAATTTTGCTCCGCAATTGGGATCTATAAAGGATATAAGCTCCGGGGCAACTTCTATGCACAGTGTATCTACCTGTATTAAACGTCTGAAGCTGTCTCTCACTTTTTCTTCTTCTGTTTTTTTTTCTTCTTCAGAAACAGGCGGTTCAGGAACAACAGAAAGATAACAGGATACAAGCTCACGGTCATCTTCTTTTCTAATAGATGTTTTTATTCTGTCTCCGATATTTTTTAGAGATTTTAAGGTGTTTTCTATAAACATAATATTTCATCTTCTCCTATGAGGGAGAATAACTTTAAATTCGCAAGTACAATTATATCATATTATAGTGTATTTCATAACTTGTTAGAATTTAATTAGAGTGAAAAGTGAAAAGAATAGGACATCATTCACTATTCACTATTCACTACTCACTTTTCACTCCTTCTTAATTATGGATTGTTACGAAACTAATTATAATGAACAAAGCAAGAAAAAATTGTTACCTGTAAAAACATGAAAAATTTATGTTATAATGATAATAACCCGATAAGTTACTGGCATCAACAATCCTGTATCTAAATTATGGGATGGAATTCAATGCCGGATGAGGTATGAAGCATGATTTCTAATTCTATTGATAAAAAAACTTCAAAAAAACAAATTACCCTTCCAGTTGAGTTCAGGCATTACTTCTGGGATTATGATTTCGAAAAATTAACGTGGAAAAAATATTCCTTTTTTATAGCAGAACGTCTTCTTAATTACGGTAATATGGAAGCAATAAAATGGTTACTATATATTTCGTCCAGGAGATTTATTAAAAAAGTTGTAAAAGAAAGTAAAAATCTGGATAAAAAAACCAAAAATTTCTGGGAAACAATATATGGAAAGTAATTTATATACTGATATCTTACCGGAACAGCAAAAAAAATTATTTTACCTTCTTTCCGAACAGGATTGGATTGATAATTTTTATCTGGCAGGCGGAACAGGTCTTTCCCTGCAAACAGGCCACAGACAATCAATAGACTTTGATTTTTTCTCGTCTAACATATTTGAAAATAACAAAATCACGGAGTACATGAAAAATATGGGCAATGTCTATCTTTTATCTGAAGCAAAAAATACTCTTCATTTAATTATTGATGAACTCAAAATATCCTTTTTTCACATAACCTTCCCTCTTCTTGCCAGTACTACAGACATTAAATATCTCCATATAGCTCATATCCTTGATATAGGGGTTATGAAATTAAATGCCATTTCAGGCAGAGGAAGTAAAAAAGATTTTATTGATCTCTGTATAATACTGGAGAAATATTTTTCTTTAACAGAATTATTGAAAAAATATGAAGAAAAATATGGAGTGGAAGTAGCTAACAATTATCATCTTTTTAAATCACTGATTTATTTTGAAGATGCAGAAAGAGAACCTTCACCAAAAATGTTAATAAAACTATCATGGAAAAAGGTCAAGGAAAATATTATTAAACATTTAAAAAAATCTGAAATTTTTCTAAAGATATAAAGCTTTTTTATATTTCTTTATAATTTATATGACTGGCTCTGAAAGAAAAAAATTTGAAAGCCGGTGAAATATGAAAATACCAAAATTTAATACTGAAGAAGAAGAAGTTGAGTTCTGGGACACCCATTCCCTTGATGAATTCAATGAAGATTTAACATTAGCCGAAGACGTAATATTTAAAAAATCCAGAAAAAAGCTTGTATCATTGAGATTGGACTCCCAGCAGATAGAAATTTTAAAAAAAATAGCAACAGGGAAAGGTATTGGCTACCTTACTTTAGTAAGAATGTGGATAACGGAAAAGCTTAAAGAAGAAATTACAAGTAAAAGGGTTTCCAAATAAAAGTCAACTGGCAAGAAAGAAACTTATCCTATATCTGAATTGTGGGATGGAATCGATGCCGAATAAATTTGAAAAGAAACTAAAAATTGTATATACTCCTGAATTTAAGCGCAATCTTCGGATACTGGCTAAAAAATACCGTCATATTCGTTCTGATATTCAACCTGTTATAAAAAAACTTCAGGCAGGAGAATTTCCTGGAGACCAGATCCAGGGAACAGGATATACTCTGTTTAAAGTTCGTGTTCAAAAAAGCGACATCGGAAAGGGTAAACGCTCTGGCTACAGGCTCATATCCATATTCTTATTGCGTATTGCCTCATTCAGTACAGTTCCGATAAAAATATTACAGGTCTTTATACAGAATCTTCTTTGTTGAATTTATGCAGTTCAAGTCCCTGGATAGGTTTAAAATGTTTCTGATTTCTGGTTACAAGAGTCATATTCTTTACCAATGCAGTAGAAGCTATAAGGGCATCATTAACCTGTGTCTTATGATGCTGTATTATTTCTGAAGCCTTTTCAGCAATCTGATTATCAACATCTATCATTGTAATAAAATCGAGCAGTTTATTAATCTCTTTCTTTTCCCTGCCTGATATGCCCGGTATAGATAGCAATTCTTTCCTTGTTATCTTTGAATAATAGAGTCTGCCGGGCGGATCTGTAAAGAATGCTTTTGCCCGGTTCTTACCGTTAAAATAGTCGATAAATATGTCAGTATCTACAAGATAGTTCTTTATTCCTCCCATTTATTTAATTCCTGAAGGGTTTCTTCCAGGCTGCTGTCCTTCTGCCTGATTCGTGTCACATATTCTGCTCCATCACCCGGGACATCTTTATCTTTCCACATGGCAAATCCTGTGGCAGGAACAGATTTCTGTAAAGGTTCATAAAAGGCATTTATGACAGATTCAGGAATTCTATATTGTTTACCTATCTTTATAGCAGCAATTTTGCCACTCTTAATTAAATTCCTGATAGAACCTCTTGAAAGTTTAAATATACCTGACACTTCTTCGACTGTAAATAATTCTTCATAGTTTCTATCTTTTATTTTCATAATAAATCACCATGTATATTTTAAAGCATTTAGAGCAATAATGTCAATTACAATATTTAGAATAATATAGATTGCACCTCTCTACAACCTGGCTATAGCAGATTGACTTAGAGGGATTTTCTTTGTAGTCATTATTAGCAGCAAAAAAAGATTGCCAGTCCCGATCCAGCAATAGCAGAGTCTGCTGGGATGTCTGAGCAGGTAATGCACGGTAATCTATCTGGTCAGTCTCTTTTAGTGACCTGTCTAACTCATAAAATCCTGTAAACTTCTTATTAAATATATATTCCTGTCTTATCAGATAATTCGCATAGTTATATAAATTTTTACTTTTAAAACATATGCCATCACAATAAGTATATAATTCATTTGAGGCTTTTATTAAATGTCTTTCTACTCTTTTTACTACCATTTAAATACACAACACTTTTTTACACTTTTTTAAAATTTTTAAGCCTTTATACTCTTCTTATTACTGCTTTCTCAAAAACCAGCTAATTTTTTACACAGCCAAAATCCTGCTATCCTTCATCCCCACAAATTCCACTTCACCTATTTAAAGGAATTTTCCTATCAATCCAGAATATAATATTACGTGTATTTCCTTAACTCATAAAAATTGAAAATTTACCTCGCGAATTCAGCTCTTGTTACCATATTCATTTACAGCTCCATTTCATAAAGGAGTAATTTTCCTGTAAAAAAATTCATTTACCGGCAAATGTGCTGCTCTTATTACAGGAATTTTCCATATATATCAAAAATAAATTAATAATAAAAAAACAAATATCTTTTATAAAATATTAAAATATGATATTATATAAATACGAAAAAGAGGTCAAGTTATTGAATTAAAAAATCAATTTACACAAATCTTTTATATACAGACATAAAACAACTAATTCACTAAAAAAATTACCGGGAGAAAGCATCAAACTACAGGCCAGCACATCCTGTTAATCCTTTCATCCTGCGCATCACGGTTCAGACAATTATCAGGAGAAAGGGAAAAAGGAACTAACTACAATCAAGCAATCCTGTTAATCCTTTCATCCTGTGCATCCCGGTTCAGACAATTATGGAAAGAAAGGTAAAAAAAATAAAGATATGGAAAATATATTTTTTTTCTGGTGGCTTAAATATACAATAACTTCTCAGGAAGGAAAACACATATCGGATGTAATTGAAGATGTCAAAAAAGATATACCTGATTTTGAAGAGCTAAAAAGCACTGTAAAAGAAACTGAAAAACTTTACAAATTAATGGAAGAATATCTTGACTGCTACCGAAAGACCGGTAATAATCTTTATCTTCAAAAAATAGAAAAAGCCAATCAAGCAGCAAACAGGTATTTAACAGAAGCCTATAAAAAACTTGATTTCTTCAATAAATTTACTCCTGTTGCAGAAGAAGCCTTTCTGGAAAAAGAAGCTACAAAAATAGTAGATTCATCAGGTATTTTTACCGGTATGAAACATGTATTGAACAGTTATTTCAAGGGAACCATAGAAGAAGATAAAGTTCTGGATTATCTTGACGGGCTGAGAGATATAATTTATGAATTACAGGAAGAAGAAGTTACACAATTATCAGAAACAAAAGAAGAACTTTTCAATCTTCAGGCTTCCACGGAGGCTGCAGGTTTTGCTACTTTATTAAAAAAAGCATTGAATAATCTGGAGGAAGGACTTGAATTAATAGAAAAATCTTTACGAAAAAACAGCTTTACCGATGGAGAAAAAGGTTTATTACAAACCCGCAGGGGTCTTATAGAAATTAAAGTTATTGAAATGCTGGGAGGTGTTATAAAATGAAGAGATGCTATTCTACCTGGTATATAGATGAAACTATTAAAGACATCCGAAATAATGAAGAAAAAAGAGAAAAATATATTGAAGATTTACGTGAAGGTCTGGCCTGGTTCAGAGATGTTTTAAATTACATGCCTGATACGGAAAAGATAAAAAAATCTACTGTTAAAGCACTTGAGGAATTTCAGAAAAGGCCTTATTTACAGAATAGAGAAATACTGAAAAATCTGGAACATGCCGGTTCCATTCTGGCAAAACAGGAAAAAACCCTGAGGCATCTCATAAGTTTCTGCTATCCTGCCGAAGAGGTTTCTGAAGAATTACTCCCATCTTCAGTTCCTCTTTCTGTAACAGGCGCTTTCAAAAAAGATGAATCTCTCATAGAAAAACTCGAGCAGGCAAAGAAAAAATCTGACATTCTGGAGTTACTTCCATATTTTAATGAATTGTCCGGAGAAAAAATAGAAAAAATCTCTTCAAGGATTAAACTCAGAAGATATGATAGAAATACTATTTTATTCAATGAGGGAGAAACTGCACAGGACATATATATCATTAAAACAGGAGAGATAAAACTTTATAAAAAAATTAACAGTCATATAATAGATATTGCAGGACTCAACAGAGGAGATATGTTCGGTGAAATGGGCGTTATTTCAGATGAACCGAGAACATTATCTGCAACTGTATTTTCCGGCAGGGCAGAATTATATGTAATATCCGGGAGTGATTTTCTGAATATCCTTCATAACTACTATGAATTAAGACTTAAACTGGCAAGAATCCTCTGCAATAGAACCGAAGAATCCTGCAGTCGTCTGATAAAACAATATAGCTATGGTAAAGACATGGAAAAACTCCTCATAGCAACAAGAAAATCAGAAATAATCGCTTCAATTTCTCTTTTTGCTTCCTGCTCTCCTGAAGAGATAGAAAGGATTTCCCATAGAACTAAATTGAGAAGATACGAAAAAGGGACTGTATTATTTAATGAAGGAGATATACCGGATGGAGTTTATATAATTAAATCAGGAGATATAACCCTTTATAAAGATGATGAAACGGGGGATTTTATTAAGATGGGAAAAGGAGATCTCTTCGGAGAAATGGGTGTTATTACAGATAAAAACAGGACATTTTCTGCGGTGATTTCTTCGAACAAGGCAGAATTATACTTTATATCAAAGGCTGATTTTATATATATGATAAAAAATTTCTACTACCTGAGTTTAAATCTCTTCAAATTACTCGGCAGACGTATTAATGAAAACAACAGACATTTTTTCGATATATTTTTAAAGAAAAGATAAAATGGATTGACCTGATAAATTTATCTTAAGGGAGGCAGCCATATTTGAAAGTCTCTTCAAATACAGAAAATAAGTATATAACCTCAAAACAAAATAAATCCCAAAAAACTGTAGAGAAAAAACCATTAGCGGAAGATAAATCTATTACTCAGTCTCATGGGACTGACAAACAAACTTCTCACAGTACAAATGAAGATAAAATCGACCTTTCCGATAAAGCCAGCAAAACTTTAAAGTCAGATAGAGAAGAACAGGAAGAAAAAGGTATTTTAAATTCTGCTTATAACTGGATTACAGGTAACACAGCTGAGAAAGATGAGTTACTCAATCAGGAAAAACTAAAAGAGTTCAAAGAAAAATTACAGAAAGACGACCCTGAAAGATATAAAACTTATATAAAAAATCAGGAGAATGCACAGAAAACAATAACGGAAACTAAAGCTCAGTCTCTTCAATATGCTCTCGGTATAAAAAATGATCATACAGAACCTGACTCTTACAGAGTAAAACTCTTCGAAGAAAAATTAAAAAAAGAAGAGCCTGAAAAATATAAAAAATATAAAGAAGTTCAGGAAAGTTCGGATAAGAAGATAAATCAATCTATGAGTCAGGCAGAAGAGTCTATAAAAGAAGGGGTTAAAAAGTCGGATTATTATTTTAATGTAGAAAAATCATTAAAATACGGACTTACAGGAGTGGATCAATATGAACTGGATAAACAGAATAAGGAAGGTGAAACAACAGAGCAAAAAATCAAAGATAAAGATTATAATAAATATAAAAATCTTATGAAAAACAAGTTTGCTTCCGATGAAGAGATAAATAAAGCAAATCTTGAAAGTGCCGATGCGACACAGAATATTGTAGATACGGTAGATATAACCCTGGGAGGAGCGGGAAAACTTGTAGATGCAGGGAATGATTTCAAGCAGGGTAATTATAAAAAAGCAGCACTGGATACGGGGGAAGCAGGAGTCAGAATATTTGTTTCTGCCGCTCTTGAATCAGGGAAAGCCCTGGAATGGGCAGGCAGTGCAGGGACAAAGGTGTTAAAAACGGCAGGCCCCGGAGCAAAGAAGTTATTCAGTAAGGGAGATACTCTGTTAAAATCAGTAGCGCCGGAAGTATATGAAGTTGTAAAAACTTCGACGGTCAGCGGGAAGAAAGCCGTAACAGAAGCACTCTCTTACGGAGGGGATGCGGCAAATAAAGCTTTAAAATTTGCCACAGGTGCAGATGCAGGGGAAATACTGGAATGGGCAGGTAAGCCGGCAGAGGAAGCTCTCATTGATGCAGGTAAGGGTATTAAGAGTAAAGCCGAAGGTCTGGTTGACGGACTGATTAAGGGTGGTAAAACAGGTTTAAAAGATACTGCAGGAAAAGTTGAAACGGAAATACTGGAATATGGAGAAGAAATATTAGCCAGTAAAAGACCTGAAGAGTTTGGTAGTAAGTTATTTAAACAGATTAATGATAAGCTAACTAATAATAAAACAATTAAATTCATAAATGATAAGGCTGAAGATTTATTCTATGGGCCGAAAGCCGGTAATGAAGAAGTATTGAATGAGATCTGTAATAATGCAAAGAAAAATTTTAATCCTGAAAAAATTAGTGTATTATCAAAGGATTTTGAGTTCTGCGGGTCTAAAGAAAGTAAAGAACTGATTGATAAGGCAATGAAACAGATGCCGGAGGGTATGAAAAACAATATAAAGAATTTAAACGAAGTTTATATGGATAAGATTACATCGAAAAAAGTAAGAGTAGATGCCTATGGCCTGTCTGATCCTTCCAACGGCAAGATTGCTCTGAATGAGACAAATTTAAAGACAAAGAACCTGGAAGGACAGATTGATGAGATCAATCATGAGTTTTTCCATCAGGCCGATTATGAGCTTGGCAGTGATGGTAAATTCCGTTCTGAAATGCCTGATTCTCCTTTTAATGAGCCTGTATCCCATAATATTACTGACTATGCAAGAGACTGTAAGAGTCCTAAAGAAACGGCAGCAGAAACGTTTAAAAAGCTTATGATAGAAAAGCGAGAGTTTGAAAAGGACTTTGGTTATTTTGATGGGGAACAATTCTTAAAAATAATTGAGGTTTCACCATATAAAAAGCAGTTTGAATTTATAATCAATAGATATTTAAAAATAGGTGAAAAAATTCTATGGTAAGATTCACATATTTTAATATTAAACAAGGAGGAATAACGTTATGGTAATATACCTGTTTGAAAGTGTAATAAATGAAGATGAATCAAGGTCTCCTGGTCGTCTTGCAGGGGAAATTCATTGCAAAGGCGATGGGAGTCCGGGAAAATTTGTATATTTTAATACCTGTAATGAATTCTTAGCAATTAAAGATGTTAATCATTCTGCTTATGGTAAAAATATTAAGATACTGGATGAACTAGATAAAAGAAGGCTAGAGAGGCGATTTAATGAGCCTCTAAATATTACTGCAGGAGGAGGTTTTGACCCGAAAACAGGCATACACTCCAGCATAATGAAAACCCTGGAACCATGGCAGCGTAAAACTATTGAATATGTTTTGGAATATGAATTACCTGCCGGATTTGGAACTATCTGTGGAAAAATTGTAGAGCCATAAGTAATTTAAGTAGGTGTAAAGATATGTTAATAAATTTATACGAGGAGGGATAAAAATGCAAAAATTTACTGCTATTTTTGAAAAGATAGATAACTGGTGGATAGGTTACACAGAAGAATTACCCGGTGCAAATACACAGGGGGAAACCCTGCAAGAAGCCAGAGAAAATCTGAAAGAAGCGATACAACTCATTATAGAATCCAACAGAGAGTTATCCTGTATCTGAATTATGGGATAGGATTGATACCGGATAAATTCAGCTTTTAGAATATAATTTTATATCCAGATTAAAATCCAGGGCATCTACTATTTTAATTAGAGTCTTTATTGTATACCCCGTGTAATTACCTCTCTCTAACCTGGCTATAGCAGATTGACTTGTACCTGCTAATTTAGCAAGTTCTGTTTGAGTTATTCCCTTTCTGGCTCTTGCATTAATAATCTGTGCTGCTATATCTACAGAAGGAAGTTTCTTATATTCTTTCATTACTTCAGGATTTTCAAGCAATTTATGTTTAAGAGTTGACCATCCGGGCATTTCCCTCACCTCTTTCAAGATAAATTTCCATTCTGTTTACCGCTATTTCTTTTTCTCTTACAGGCAATTTCATAGTTTTTTTCATAAAATTCAATTTCCCGGTTCATATTTTATATTATATCAAAATTGATATATTTTTTTCCACTGTAACATTCAAGTAAAAAGGCTCTTAGATTTTTTATATTTCTTTATAATTTTATGATATAATAAAACAGGGTGATAAAAAAGTGGCTGCAATAATGGAAACTGCTTACAGTGAATCCGCTGAAGAATATACAAAAATAAAAAAATCGAAAAAGTAAAGAATTTATTGATATCAACATACAGGGAATGAACATATATGGATCTTAAAGAAAGGCCAAATCATAAAAAATATATTCAGATACTGAGACAGATGACACCGGAAAAAAGGTTGCTGAAATCATTCGAATTATCTGAGTTCACAGTACAACTTTTTATTCATGGATTACACAAAAGGTTCCCGGATTTATCACACGATGAATTTAGAAAAATACTACTGGAGCGTCTCAAAAAATGTCACAACAGGAATTATTAAATCAAGTGATTCAAGCGCTTGAAGCCAGTCAAATCGATTATATTGAAAGGAGAATATATTATGCCAACCAGAACTTCAGAATATAAAAGTCAACTGGTAAGAGAGCTAAAATCTGTCCCGGAAGAATATTTACCAAATCTACTTATGATTGTACGTTTATTTCGTGAGAGTGTGTCCCTGAAAAATGCAGAAGAAAGCTTTCGCCAGGGATGGAAAGAAGCATTGGAAGGAGAAACTTATCCTATATCTGAATTGTGGGATGGAATCGATGCCGAATAAATCTGAAAGGTGGAAAAATAATTAAAATATGGAAAATATATATTTTTTCTGGTGGCTTAAATATACAATTGACTCTCCGGAGGGAGAACACATATCGGATGTAATTGAAGATGTCAAAAAAGATATACCCGATTTCGAAGAGCTAAAAAGCACTGTAAAAGAAACTGAAAAACTTTACAGATTAATGGAAGAATATCTTGACTGCTATCGAAAGACCGGTAATAATCTTTATCTTCAAAAGATAGAAAAAGCCAATCAATCAGCAAACAGGTATTTAACAGAATCCTATAAAAAAATTGATTTCTTCAATAGATTTACTCCTGTTACGGAAGAAGCCTTTCTGGAAAAAGAAGCTACAAAAATAGTAGATTCATCCGGTATTTTTACCGGTCTGAAACATGTATTGAACAGTTATTTCACGAAAACTATAGAAGAAGATAAAGTTCTGGATTATCTTGACGGGCTGAGAGATATAATTTATGAATTACAGGAAGAAGAAGTTACACAATTATCAGAAACAAAAGAAGAACTTTTCAATCTTCAGGCTTCCACGGAGGCTGCAGGTTTTGCTACTTTATTAAAAAAAGCATTGAATAATCTGGAGGAAGGACTTGAATTAATAGAAAAATCTTTACGAAAAAACAGCTTTACCGATGGAGAAAAAGGTTTATTACAAACCCGCAGGGGTCTTATAGAAATTAAAGTTATTGAAATGCTGGGAGGTGTTATAAAATGAAGAGATGCTATTCTACCTGGTATATAGATGAAACTATTAAAGACATCCGAAATAATGAAGAAAAAAGAGAAAAATATATTGAAGATTTACGTGAAGGTCTGGCCTGGTTCAGAGATGTTTTAAATTACATGCCTGATACGGAAAAGATAAAAAAATCTACTGTTAAAGCACTTGAGGAATTTCAGAAAAGGCCTTATTTACAGAATAGAGAAATACTGAAAAATCTGGAACATGCCGGTTCCATTCTGGCAAAACAGGAAAAAACCCTGAGGCATCTCATAAGTTTCTGCTATCCTGCCGAAGAGGTTTCTGAAGAATTACTCCCATCTTCAGTTCCTCTTTCTGTAACAGGCGCTTTCAAAAAAGATGAATCTCTCATAGAAAAACTCGAGCAGGCAAAGAAAAAATCTGACATTCTGGAATTACTTCCATATTTTAATGAATTGTCCGGAGAAAAAATAGAAAAAATCTCCTCAATGATTAAACTCAGAAGATATGATAGAAATACTGTTTTATTTAACGAAGGCGAAACTGCACGGGACATATATATCATTAAAACAGGAGAGATAAAGCTTTATAAAAAGATTAACAGTCATATAATAGATATTGCAGGACTCGACAGAGGAGATATGTTCGGTGAGATGGGCGTTATTTCAGATGAGCCGAGAACATTATCGGCAACTGTATTCTCCGGCAGGGCAGAATTATATGTAATATCCGGGAGTGATTTTCTGGATATCCTTCATAACTACTATGAATTAAGACTTAAACTGGCAAGAATTCTCTGTAATAGAACCGAAGAATCCTGCAGTCGTCTGATAAAACAATATAGCTATGGTAAAGACATGGAAAAACTCCTCATAGCAACAAGAAAATCAGAAATAATCGGTTCAATTTCTCTTTTTGATTCCTGCTCTCCTGAAGAGATAGAAAGGATTTCCCGTAGAACTAAATTGAGAAGATACGAAAAAGGGACTGTATTATTTGATGAAGGAGATATACCGGATGGGGTTTATATAATTAAATCAGGAGAGATAACCCTTTATAAAGATGATGAAACGGGAGATTTTATTAAGATGGAAAAAGGAGATCTCTTCGGAGAAATGGGGGTTATTACAGATAAAAGTAGAACATTTTCTGCGGTGATTTCTTCGAATAAGGCAGAATTATACTTTATATCAAAGGCTGATTTTATATATATGATAAAAAATTTCTACTACCTGAGTTTAAATCTCTTCAAATTACTCGGCAGACGTATTAATGAAAACAACAGACATTTTTTCGATATATTTTTAAAGAAAAGATAAAATGGATTGACCTGATAAATTTATCTTAAGGGAGGCAGCCATATTTGAAAGTCTCTTCAAATACAGAAAATAAGTATATAACCTCAAAACAAAATAAATCCCAAAAAACTGTAGAGAAAAAACCATTAGCGGAAGATAAATCTATTACTCAGTCTCATGGGACTGACAAACAAACTTCTCACAGTACAAATGAAGATAAAATCGACCTTTCCGATAAAGCCAGCAAAACTTTAAAGTCAGATAGAGAAGAACAGGAAGAAAAAGGTATTTTAAATTCTGCTTATAACTGGATTACAGGTAACACAGCTGAGAAAGATGAGTTACTCAATCAGGAAAAACTAAAAGAGTTCAAAGAAAAATTACAGAAAGACGACCCTGAAAGATATAAAACTTATATAAAAAATCAGGAGAATGCACAGAAAACAATAACGGAAACTAAAGCTCAGTCTCTTCAATATGCTCTCGGTATAAAAAATGATCATACAGAACCTGACTCTTACAGAGTAAAACTCTTCGAAGAAAAATTAAAAAAAGAAGAGCCTGAAAAATATAAAAAATATAAAGAAGTTCAGGAAAGTTCGGATAAGAAGATAAATCAATCTATGAGTCAGGCAGAAGAGTCTATAAAAGAAGGGGTTAAAAAGTCGGATTATTATTTTAATGTAGAAAAATCATTAAAATACGGACTTACAGGAGTGGATCAATATGAACTGGATAAACAGAATAAGGAAGGTGAAACAACAGAGCAAAAAATCAAAGATAAAGATTATAATAAATATAAAAATCTTATGAAAAACAAGTTTGCTTCCGATGAAGAGATAAATAAAGCAAATCTTGAAAGTGCCGATGCGACACAGAATATTGTAGATACGGTAGATATAACCCTGGGAGGAGCGGGAAAACTTGTAGATGCAGGGAATGATTTCAAGCAGGGTAATTATAAAAAAGCAGCACTGGATACGGGGGAAGCAGGAGTCAGAATATTTGTTTCTGCCGCTCTTGAATCAGGGAAAGCCCTGGAATGGGCAGGCAGTGCAGGAACAAAAGCTTTAAAAATAGCCGGTCCCGGAGCAAAGAAACTATTCGGCAAGGGAGATACCCTGTTAAAAGCAGCTGCGCCGGAAGTATATGAAATTGTAAAAACTTCGACGGTCAGCGGGAAGAAAGCCGTAACAGAAGCACTTTCCTATGGAGGAGATGCGGCAAATAAAGCTTTGAAATTTGCCACAGGTTCCGATGCGGAAGAAATACTCGAGTGGGCAGGGAAGCCTGTAGAGGAAGCTCTCATTGATGCCGGTAAGGGAATTAAGAGTAAAGCGGAAGATCTGATTAAGGGCGGAAAAACAGGTTTAAAAGATACAGCAGAAAAAACGGAAATACTGGAATATGGAGAAGAAATATTATCAAGTAAAAGACCTGAAGGATTTATTGATAAGATAAACAATAAATTTAACGACTGGTTGTATGGACAGAAAGCCGGTAATGAAGAAGCTTTTAATGAAATCTGTAATAATGCAAAAAATAATTTTCATTCTAAAAAAATAAGTGGATTATCAAAGGATTTTGAATTCTGCGGGTCTGAAGAAAGTAAAGAACTGATTGATAAGGCAATGAAACAGATGCCGGAGGGCATAAAAGGAAATATAAAGAATTTAAAGGAAGTTTATATTGATAAGGTTACATCGAAAAATGTAAGGATAGATGCCTATGGACTTTCAGATCCTTCCAATGGGAAGATTGCTCTGAATGAGACAAATTTAAAGACAAAGAACCTGGAAGGACAATTCGATGAGATCAATCATGAATTTTTTCATCAGGCAGATTATGATCTTGGCACTGATGGTAAATTCCGTTCTGAAATGTCTGATTCTCCTTTTAATGACCCGATTAATGACCCGACAGCACATAATATTACCGATTATGCAAGAGATTGTAATAGCCCTAAAGAAACGGCAGCAGAAACTTTAAAAAAGCTTATGATAAAAAAACGTGATTTTGAAAAGAAATTTGGTTCTTTTGATGGGGAAAAATTTTTAGATAAACTTTCAAAAGATAGATATTGGAAACAGTATGAGTTTATAATTGATAATTATTTAACTATAGGAGACAAAATATTATGGTAAAAATCAATCAATAAATTTTATGAAGGAGATATTATTAATGTTAATACATTTATATGAAAGTGTAATAAATGAAGATGATACGCGTTCTATAGGACGTATTGTAGGTGAGGTTAAATGTATTGGAGATGGAACTCCAGGAGAGATCAGGTTTTTTAATACCTGTGATGAAATCTGGGATGTTAGAAATGTCAATAATATTAACTATAGTAAAAATAGTAAGATACTGGATAAATTAGACAAAAGCCTTCTTGAAGCTCTATTTAATGAGGAGTTGAATATTACTTCAGGGGGGGGCTTCGATCCAGAGACAGGCATACACTCCAGTATAATGAAAACCCTGGAACCATGGCACCGTAAAACTATTGAATATGTTTTGGAATATGAGCTTACTGGAACTGTCGGTGGAAAAATTGTAGAGCCATAAATAATTGAGGAGACATCTATGTTTATACATTTATATGAAAAAATTATAAATGAAGACGAGACAAGATCACCAGGCCGTCTTGTAGGAGAAATTCATTGCATGGGTGATGGAACTCCAGGAAAATTTGTATATTTTAATACCTGTAATGAATTACGAACAGTTAGAGATGTACATCATCCTACCTATGGCAATGAAAGCCAAATACTGGATGAACTAGATAAAAAAAGACTGGAAAGACGATTTAATGAACCTCTAAATATTACAGCAGGAGGAGGTTTTGACCCCAAAACAGGCATACACTCCAGTATAATGAAAACCCTGGAACCATGGCACCGTAAAACTATTGAATATGTTTTGGAATATGAATTACCTTCTGGTTTCGGCACTATTTGTGGGAAAATCATAGAGCCATAAGTAACTTATAAGAACTATCGAAAAAGTCATTTAATCAAAAAACTCTACTTCACCCATTTAAAGGATTTTTCCTATCAATCCAGAATATAATATTACGTGCGTTTCCTTAACTCATAAAAATTGAAAATTTACCTCGCGAATTCAGCTCTTGTTACCATATTCATTTACAGATCCATTTCATAAAGGAGTAATTTTCCTGTAAAAAAATTCATTTACCGGCACTGCCCATAGTACAGGAAATTTCCATATACATCAAAAATAAATTAAAAATAAAAAAACAAATATCTTTTATAAAATATTAAAATATGATATTATATAAATATAAAAAATAGGTCAGGTTATGAAATATAAAAATCAATTTACACAAATCTTTTATATACGGTTATAAAACAAATAATTCACCCGGAATTATCAGGAGAAAGGGAAAAGTGACAAAACTCCAGGAAAGCAATCCTGTTAATCCTTTCATCCTGCCCATCCCGGTTCAGACAATTAAGGAGAGTCAAATTTATGAAAAAAAATATTTCACTCTATGAGAATAAGGGCATAGCCCTTATTATGGTATTGTCGATATTAATAATACTGCTCATACTCTCTCTTGCCATTGTGTCTCTGAGCACAGGCAATCTGAGAACTACGGGAAATGTAAGAGCAAGATTTGAAGCTCTCAATCTTGCCACTTCGGCTATTAATTACAACATGTATGATTTCAACCATATGTCCACATCGATTATGACACCATACCCGCCGGGAGCGACACCTATGCCCCTGTCGTCTGTTCCCGTACACGGGCCTTACAATGTGACAATAGACAATCCTTCTCTTGATATGAGTCAGGCTTCATGCAAGTATATGTACGCGGAAAACCTGTCAAATCCAAATCCAACAACAGCAAATTTTGCTCCTTACGTATGTGACCCCAATGTGCCGGGGAATACGATTGTAATCATAGGAGAAGGCACTTACAGGGGATACAAGAGGGTTATAAGGGCCGTAGTAAGGAATAATCCCGGAGTTGCTATGGGTATGTGCTGTGATAAGGACGCCAATCTGGCAAGTATAGTAGTAGATCCGAATGGTGATAGTAATTCAAGGCTTATTGTAAACGGTATCAACGATATGACTTCATGCGAGCCCATAGCAGGATCAGTGCAGGCAAATAAGGATCTGAGTTACAGTAATACAGATCCTAATAGCTGCAGGTTTTACAATGGAAGCAGTATAAGAGCAGTAGGAACTGTCAATGCTCCTGCAGTCGAAGATAAACATAAGGTCTCAGGTGCCGCTCCTGTTGATATTCAGGAATGGAAAATATCTGATGTAGTAGATATTGCAGGTTGCACTCCTGTCCCTGCTGTAACGGTGACTCCCGGTCCAAACACTTCAGCTAAACTGGCTATAATAGCTTCTACAACGCCTTTAACTTGTTCGGTTGTCAGACCGGAAGCCGCATCTCTACCTACACCTTCTATTTCTGATAATGAAAGCTATATAGCAGGAAATCGCAGTTATGTTGAAGCAAATCCAGATTTAATAAAAAATTATCCCACTTTATTTGTAAAGAAAAATACTAAAGTCAATGGGAATCTTATAGTATATGGAAACCTAAAACTAGAAGACGGAGCAACCCTTTTTGTCAACGGAGTTCTGGAAATAAAAGGGAATGTCCAATCAGGGTATACAGATCCAAACCTTCCCAATGGAGGAAATATTGTAACTGCAGGATATAAAAATTCAACAGATTCTGATAAAGGTAACAGCCTGGAAATTAATGGTCAAATCGAACAAAACTCCATGAAACCATTTGCCAGTAAAGGTAATATTGTATTATCAGAAGGAAATATATATCTACATAACAGTACAAATAACAATAGTAATGACTGGCTATATGAGCAACCGTTAAATGTAAAAACTACCATAAAAGCTCTAAAACTCGCAGGAGCCGATAAAATAGTTAATCCGGGATATAATCCGAATGGTATAAAAGATTGGTGGAGTGCCAATAAAAGTACGTTACAGGATCCATCACAGGTAGGAGATGAAGCAGCAGCATGGTTTAATGATCCAAGAGCGGATATATATATGGATGATACAGATCCAAACAATCCTTTTTATCAGAGCCCAAACAACTGGGTTGTTTTTACAAAAAATCCATCTGTTTTTTTTAATAAAAATCAGTCTTTTTTTCAGGGCGTAATGTATTCCTATGGAGATATTACCATAGATGGTCCCATAAATCTTATAGGGGGAGCTGTTACCGTTAAAGGGGCATATACTCCACCAGACTCTACAGGATCTATATATGCCTATCGTGGTGGAAATATTGTAGCCAATATGGAATATATGGCAGGAAGTAAACCTTTTTATCGAATTCTTACCGATGTGCTTTCATGGTGCGAACTATAGAGAGAAAAAATCAGAAAAAGCCCAACCAGACTGATGAAAGGTGGGCTTTCTTCTTTTATTGTAAAATGTAAAACTTTATTATTTTATTTATAAATGAGAACTGTATTATTGTTTCCTACTGCATATCCTTTATCAGCAGAAGTCATATACAGCGCATTGATTTGAGGAATTTCACTGTTCTCATATTGAATAGACCAGAGGTCTCCTCCATTAATAGTGTGAATAATTAAGGCATGTCCATCATTTGAACCTGCTATCCACCCTTCACTGGAATTAATAAAGAATAGATCTGTTAAAACCACAGTTCCAAGACCTGAAGGTAAGTCCTGAAGAGACCACCAGATGTCTTCTTCACCATTATATTTATGTATACTTTCCTTCTTACACAGAACCCATCCATTAGTTGAATCTACAAAATATATGGATGAAACTGACTGAGGTAAGCTACCATATCTCGGGAACCATTGTGAACCATTATAATTCCATACTTCACCTACAGAAGCAACCCATATATTACTGGAATTTAAAGAAAATATATCAGAAAATGGCCAACCTGAAGCTGGTTTAGAAAAATCAGTTATAACAGGAGGTGATGCAGTATCAATTACTCCTATATAATCAGGTCCACCACAGCAATATCCATTCCCTGTTGATGGGAAATGGACTGAATTAATAATTGAATTACTTGCAAATTCCTTAATCCAGTTGATGCCATTATAAAAAAGTAAATAACCATCAGTTGTTCCTGCATAAACATGGCTAGAATCTTTCATATAAAGAGAAGTACAAAACTCAGGAACTACAGAAGCACTCATCTTTTTTCTGGGTTTAAAAGTCGGAATAGAAAAAGATGTTACTGTATTTGGTTCCTGTATACGATACATCTTACCTTCTGTATTAGTAACATTACCAATAATCCAGCCTTCTGCACCTACAAAATGCACATCTAATAAATTAGTAGAAGCATCAGGCATTGTTATATCACTTACCGTCCAAGACACATTAGGTGTTGGGGTATTTGTAGCAGTCGGCGTATTTGTAGCAGTCGGTGTATTGGTCGGCCCTCCCGGTGTATTAGTAGCAGTCGGCGTATTGGTCGGCCCTCCCGGCGTATTCGTAGAAGTCGGCGTATTGGTCGGCCCTCCCGGCGTATTGGTCGGCCCACCGGGCGTATTGGTCGAAGTCGGTGTCGGAGTGGGGTCAATGGTTCCCACTGTAACATTAACTGTAACAGAGCCTTCTGTAACAGTAATATTCACCGCTCCTATGGGACTTCCGGGAGAAGAACTATGCTCTCCCTCTGTTCTCCATATTTCAATCCTGTAAGTTCCCGGAGGAAGATTCCTGAATATATAATTTCCCAGTTGATCTGCCAGGGTGGAAAGAGAAGCGGACAGTCCGAGATTTACACATACAACGAATGCATTCGGTATGGGTGTGCCGTTCACTTCAAGGGCCTGGCCTTTTATGGTTACAAGATTTGCTATCTGTGTCGGAGTGCCTGTCGCAGGCACTACAATCTGGTTCGAACCGCTGTCACCGCAACCTGCTATGACAATGCCAGAGATAATACTTATTAAGACAATGGAAATTAAAAGTTTTTTTGCCATAATGATCATTCCTTTCTTTTAAAATAGTGATGTAAGGGTGGTGAGACGTGAAAAAATCATGGGAACGGACTTTGAGTAATCTGAAAAAATTATATTTCATCGTCAAACACTCTCCCAAAAAAAATTTTCATTTTCTGCAAGAGCATCTGAATGTTTTATATTATGAGGGTGTGAAGGTATATTCGTCACGGGGAAAAGAAAATCCTTCTTCTTTTTTTGTCTGAACCGGGGAATGTCTGAACCAGGATTAACAGGATGAAAGGATGAACAGGATTTTTATAATTGTTACGATTAATAAGAAAAGATAAATTCCGTAATTCCAGCTCACCGGACTACAGTTTCTCTGGATTTACGGGCTTTCTCTTTACATGATATCTTCCCTTCATGCAACCATTGTTTGAGTTCTTCAAAAGATTTGCCATCCATCTCTTTATTTAATTTCCTTTTTACCTTCCATAATTCCTTCATAATTCTATCTTCATTCGGCTTCATCATAATACATAACCTCCATTGGAGTGAATATATCAATCGGTTTATAGCCATATCGAATATTAATGCTCAGGTTTCATAACTTCACCTGTAACCTTATAATATAGTGTAGTTCACAACAAATTACAGATAATCCTCGCGTCACGCGTGACGCGTGACGCGCAATGTCATTAAGATAAGAAAATTCTGCATAGTTTCCTCTCCCCATCGGGGAGAGGTTAGGAGAGGGGCGAATAGAACGTTAATTCCCATAACACCCTCCCTTAATCCCTCCCTCAAGGGAGGGAAAACCAAATTCCTTAACTTAATGCCATTGCGCGTTACGCGTCACGAAGCACTTAATTTCTAATAAGTTATGAAACTAACTATAATCAGGATGGGCAGCTCAAGAAACAAACATGATAAAATATAATTTATCTTATTGATATTAAATGTATTATATATTATAATTAAGATATAAACTATAGAGGAAGGTGTTTTATATGGCAGTAAAAGAACAGGTAAGAAGAGAGAAAAAATTCAATCTCTTTCTTACAGAAGAAGAGCACAGAAAGGTTAAAGCAAAATCTGCCTTAAAGGGTATCACCATGCAGGAATATATAGTTAGCCTGATCTGCAATAGTGATAAAGACGAGGATGAAGAGTGGAATAATTTGATGAAATCCATTGAAAACGCTCCTGAAGAAGAACCTGATGAAATAGATTTACAGATAATAGAGAGGGCAAAAATAGAAAAGGCAAGAGGAGAAATCGAAGATTATGACGATGACCTGAAGGAGCTTGATAATGAAGGTTCAAATAACTAAATCTGCACGAAAAGAGATTAACAACCTGGATAAAGATATTAAAAAGAAAGTCAATAAAGAGATACGATTAATAAGACAGGGCAAAGGTAGAATTACCTTATTAAAAGGCAGTAAATATGAAGGGAAGATAAAAGTTGATAATTACCGGATTCGCTTTGAGTTAGACCGAAAAAATAAGATAATATTAATAACAGGCGTACCTTTACGAAAAGAAGCATATAGAGATTTATAATTTCGGGGAAACTTTCCAGAAGAGGCCGTTATCGGACCTTTGCGAAATTCTCGTTTATTACCGGAAAAAAGCATAGATGATGCAACCCATGTTGCCATAGCAGTTGTAAATAAATACAAGTTAACCTGTATTAATTCACTTATTTATAGGTGCTGCCGGGTTCATAGTTTCTGTTCAGCTTTTGAAATCGTCATTGTTTATAATTAATCTTGATTTTAGTTGTTATTTGAGTTAAAATATATGTAGCTACAAAAGTAGCTACATAATTATTTAG